>DASWKU010000524.1:0-10657 GCA_036396455.1 Flavobacteriaceae bacterium | reverse complement strand
ATTGTAGATGACATCTCTAATGGCATCCAATCCTTCTTGAATCGTGAATTTGATTTCGTGATGTACCGTGCCAATATGTTCTGCCACTTTCCGTGCCGCTGCCAAATCCGGTGATCCTTCAAGACCCACAGAAAACGAATGCAATTGTGGCCACCATGCATCGACCGTATCATCAGACTCTATACGTTTTTGGGCATATTTTTTTGCAATGGCAGAAGTTACCGATGAATCCAATCCGCCAGATAATAACACGCCATAAGGCACATCACTCATCAATTGTCTATGGACTGCCGCTTCCAAAGCTACCTTTATGGCTTGAATGCTGGTTTCATTATTTTTCACAGCGTCGTATTCCGTCCATTCCCTATTGTACCACTTTACAAACTGTCCATTTTTGCTTGACAAATAATGTCCTGGAGGAAACAATTGAATTTTAGTGCAGACACCTTCCAAGGCCTTTAATTCCGAAGCCACATAAAAGGTCCCATTTTGGTCCCAACCAATATATAAGGGGATAATACCCATGTGATCACGGGCAATAAAATATTCATCTTTTTCAACATCGTAAATGGCAAAGCCAAAAATACCATTCATTTCATCAATAAATTTAACTCCTTTTTCTTTGTATAAAGCCAAAATGACTTCACAATCGCTTTCAGTTTGAAAATGGTATTTGCCATCAAATTGTTTGCGCAATTCGCGATGGTTATAGATTTCGCCGTTTGCCGCAAGGATAAGTTTTCGATCTTCGCTAAATAAAGGCTGTTTCCCCGATGCTGGGTCAACGATGGCCAAACGCTCATGGGCCAAAATAGCCTTATCGTCACTATAAATTCCGCTCCAATCCGGACCACGGTGTCTCACTTTTTTGGACATTTCCAAAAGTTGGGGTCTCAACACTTCGGCTTTTTGTTTTAAATCAAAGGCACAAACAATTCCACACATTTTTTATTTTGTTTTAATTATGGATGCAAATATGTGAATGTGATATAAAATATAAAACACAAAATACATATATGCTTACAAATTATAATAACATTATTGAATTTTATAATATTATGTAACTTCAACTCTTATGAAAAAGAAATTTCATTAAAGCTGAAAACTTTGGAAAATGGGTATGACCCACTATAAGAATTTTTTTGGGACATTTAACAAAACATTAAAACACTTAAAAAAACATTATCTCTAATTTTAGAACTTATTAAAAAAATATTATGAAAACATCAAAATTACTTACAACACTAGCATTTACGTTTGTTATGCTCCTCACGTTAAACGTCAACGCCCAAAAATTTCCCGGTCTCGACAAAAGCCCTATGGATGCGGCATCATTTCCCTCAAATTACAAAGAGTCCAACAAAGCTGTCAAAGTCATTTATAGTAGGCCTCAACTTAATGGGCGTTCATTGAATAAATTAGCACCAAACGGTGAAATATGGCGTACAGGTGCCAATGAAGCTGCAGAAATCACCTTTTATAAAGACACTGATTTTGGTGGAAAAATGATTAAAGCCGGAACTTATACCATGACCACGATTCCTGGGGAAAAAGAGTGGACCATTATCATTAATTCCGATTTGAACACTTGGGGCTCCTATTTTTATGACCAATCCAAAGATGTTGCCCGAATTACTGCACCCGTTACCATGGCCGATGAATCCTTAGAAGCATTTTCAATTGTTTTCGACGATAATGGCACCATGCATTTAGGTTGGGACAAAGTAAGAGTAGCCATACCTACATCTTCAAAATAATAACTTCAAATGAACTACCTCGACGCAGAGCGTACGAGGTATCAGAATCAAGACCGCTACGCTACAAGTCCCGAAGCATCGGGACAAGAAACTAGAGCTTTTCGTCCAGACTCTTGGTTCTTTGCGCTACCAGATTATCAAGACACTACACCCGAGGCAGTCCCGATGGCTATAGGGACATTGGGGAATTATTTAGATTAAATTTAAAAAACCTTGAATTCTCAAGGTTTTTTTGTTTAAGGAACATTCAGATATTTATGGGTCTGTAAAGACACTTTCCATTTCGGATTTGCCATTACATAAGAAACGATTTCAGGAATCATTTTATCGCGACGGCTCCATTCTGGTTGTAAATATAATATACAATCATTGTTTACCCTTGAGGCCTGTTCTTCAGCAAATCTAAAATCGTCCTTGTTATAGATAATCATCTTGAGTTCATTTGCTTTCTTATAAATTTCCTCCTTAGGTAATTTCAATTTTTTTGGAGACAAACAAATCCAGTCCCAAATTCCGGTAAGTGGATAAGCACCAGAGGTTTCAATATGCACTTGCAAACCTTTCCTCTTTAGTTGAGTGGTCAATTCGGTCATGTCCCAAGTTAAGGGCTCTCCCCCGGTTACCACAATGGTATTACTATATTTTGCAGCATTTTCAACAATTTTTGAAGTTTCCGTTGGTGGGTGCAGTTCAGCATTCCAACTTTCCTTAACATCACACCAATGGCAACCCACATCGCAACCACCAATCCGAATAAAATAAGCTGCAGCCCCTTTATGGTAGCCTTCCCCCTGAATGGTGTAAAATTCTTCCATTAAAGGCAATAACAAACCTTTATCAATTAACTGTTGTGTTTCACTTATCGTCATAGCTTGCAAAGATAGTTTACAGATTTTTCTTTACTGCCAAAATGTTGAAAGATTTTAATAGGTATTACCCCAAGATTAGTATTTTTATAGAAAATTTGGAAGGCTCATTAAAGTCAATAAAAAATAGTCACAATCCATTTTCATTTCCAATAATCTGTAAAAATTAATATTATGAAAACATCCTTTTTTTACGTTATTATACTCTTGTTGTTAACTATGGGTTGCAAAAAGGAACCAAACCCTTTTTTGATCGGTAAACAAAATATTGGCCTTCTTACAGATTCTACCCAAGTTAAAGATTTGGAGCTTGTTTTTCCAAATGATTCTGTTGTTAAATTCATTGATGGGGATGAGTTTTCAGGAACTAAAAATGAAATCGAAATCTTTGAAAAAGGCGGAAAAAAACTCTTGGTTTTGGAACCAAATAAAATACAGGATTCAATGGCCGTTATAGAGAGCGTACAAATCATGGATTCCCGATATAAAACCGATAAGAACATTACCACTTTAAGTACATTTAAAGATATTAACGAAAATTACAGGATTTCAAAAATCAGCAATTTAATCAACTCTGTTGTGGTTTTTGTTGACGACATCAATGCTTCGTTCACGATCGACAAAAAAGAATTGTCTTCAGATTTAAGATTTGATATGAGTTTAAATATTGAAAAAATTCAAATTCCAGATAAAGCCAAAATCAAATATTTCTTTGTTTATTGGGATTAAATACAAAAATACTTTAAAAGCATGAATCCTTTTATCTCAAAACTTTTGGTTGAAATTGCTCGAAAACGGCTCGAAGCAAAGCAAACCTCAGTGCCTGTGAGCAAAAGACAGATTGTTCCATTGGTTCGTGTTTTACAGGTGGAATTGGTTCATGCCATAAAAGAATATATCTTTATTATTATTGGCGTATTTTCAGCTGGTTTTGGATTAAATGGCTTCTTGCTGCCCAATCGGTTTATAGATGGTGGAGCCACAGGCATATCATTGTTGCTTCAAAACATCACTAGTATTGACTTAAGTTATTTGCTGATTTTGGTCAACCTACCTTTTATCATATTGGCATCGAGAACCTTCAATTTTAAATTTGCCATTAAAAGTATTGTCGCCATATCCTTTCTAGCTTTGGTAGTCCATTATGTTGATTACCCAACAATCACCGAAGATAAACTGCTTATCGCTGTTTTTGGGGGCTTCTTCTTGGGATTGGGAATTGGTATGGCCATGCGAGGCGGAAGCGTTATTGACGGCACTGAGGTTTTGGCCATTTTTTTAAGCAGAAAACTCTCCATAACCGTTGGGGACGTTTTATTGCTTATCAATATTTTAATCTTTTCTTTTGGTGCCTATATATTATCGGTTGAAACAGCCCTTTATGCCATTCTTACCTATTTGGCGGCCGCAAAAACGGTGGATTTTGTTGTGGATGGTGTTGAAGAATATGTAGGTGTTACCATTATCTCCGAAAATCACGAAGCCATCAGGGACATGCTCATTGAAAAGTTACAACGGGCATGTACCATTTATGCTGGAAAAGGAGGCTTTGGCACAAGAGGCAAAAGTTATGACAAGGATATTATTTATACGGTCGTTACCAGACTTGAATTGGCTAAATTGCATACTGAAATCGATAAAATAGACAAGAATGCCTTTATTATCATGGGCTTGGTCAAGGATTTAAAAGGTGGAATGATCAAAAAGAAACCTTTAAAATAGAGAAAAGACGGATGACGGGAGACCGAGGCCGGATGACCGAAGACTGAAAATTAAAAACCATAAATAAAACAACAAAATACGATTTAGTGTCAAGTGAAAAATACACCATACAAGATTCCCCATTTGTTGTGCCGACAACCGATGGTAAAATCATTAAAGAACATTTTGGTTTGGCCACGGATGGCAATTCCAAAATCAGCATTGCCCAAATGATAGCGCCACCAGGTTGGAGCGAGCCTTTTCAAACGCCAGAATTTGATGAATTTACGTTCATTATAAAAGGTAAAAAACAATTCATTATTGAAGGTGACATGATAGTGTTGGAAGCAGGACAATCCATTAAAATTGAGAAACATACACGTGTGCAATATTCAAATCCATTCACTGAACCCTGTGAATATTTGGCCATTTGCATTCCTGCATTCTCTGTGGAATCCGTAAACCGAGAAAGCCGTTGAAAACACTTTTGATTGCCATTATTGGCACCTATTATAATGCTATTAGCTTTATTTCAAATGCATTTGCTGCCAACAAAGCCATTCTTCTGTTTTCAATACCCCGAAAAGGAAAAATCAAAGAAGATCATGAAGATTTTTTGGGCACTGCCTTTCAAGAGGAACTGAAATTTGAAAACTATCCCATTATGACCTATCGTTGGTTAGGTAAAAAAGACACCATATTATTGGTTCATGGTTGGGAGAGCAACGCTGCCCGATGGAAACAATTAATATTGAAACTAAAACAAAAGGGTTATAACATCGTTGCACTTGATGCCCCAGCACATGGGTATTCTGGGAGCAAGGTTTTCAATGTCTTTTTATATTCGGAATTTATACATCAGGCTGCCAAACATTTTCAACCCCAAATCATTATTGGACATTCCGTTGGAGGTATGGCCACGGTATTTTGCCAGAATAAATATCGCCTAAAAAGTGTTCAAAAATTAATCCTGATAGGGACACCTTCAGAATTTACCGGAGTTCTTAAACGCTATACCGATTTGTTGGGCTATAATCAACGTATCGTAAAACAAATCAATGCTGTAGTTGTTGAGCGTTTTGGTGCCGAACCATCTACATTTTCAACCGCAAAGTATCTTGAAACCATCACGTCAAAAGGCTTAATCATTCATGATGAAGATGATAATGTCATCCCTTATGATGAGGCGCTTCAAATAAAAAGCAGTTTTAAAAACAGTACTCTCATTACCACAAAAGGTTTGGGACACTCCCTAAATAATGAGACGGTGGCTTCTTACATTTATGACTTTATAGAAGCCTAACTTGTGCTATCTTTGCAGAATGGAGGACACCAATCTAACAAGACTCAATAAATATTTAAGCGAAGTAGGCTATTGCTCACGTCGTGCTGCCGACAAACTTATTGAAGAAGGCCGTGTCACCATTAATGGAGTTGTGCCTGAAATGGGAACAAAGGTATCGCCTCATGATGAAGTCCATGTAGATGGAAAATTGATAAAAAACACCAAAGAGCCTTTTGTATACCTCGCTTTCAACAAGCCTTTGGGCATTGTTTGTACTACGGATACGCATGTTGAAAAAGATAACATTATTGACTTTATCAATTACCACAAACGCATATTCCCCATTGGGCGATTGGACAAGCAAAGTGAAGGTTTGATCCTGCTCACAGATGACGGCGATATTGTCAACAAAATTCTTAGAGCAAGCAATAACCATGAGAAAGAATACCTTGTAACGGTCAACAAGCCCATTTCACAAACCTTTATTGAACGCATGGCCAATGGTGTTCCTGTTTTGGATACAGTTACCAAAAAATGCCAAGTCAAAAAAATGGGTAAATATGAATTTAAAATCATTCTTACACAAGGCCTGAATAGACAGATACGCCGAATGTGTGAGTATTTGGATTATGAAGTTCAAACCCTTAAACGTGTTCGCATAATGAACATAACATTGGATGTGCCTGTTGGGAAGTATCGAGCACTTACTGTAAAAGAGTTGCAGGAACTCAATAAATTGTTAGAGGACTCCGACAAAACATTTAAATCCAAGCCCCATAATAAAACAAAACATTAACGCTATGTCAACACTTTCTCCGTTCCATATTGCAATTCCTGTTCACAACCTTGATGAATGCCGAACCTTTTATAGAGACATATTAAACTGTGAGGAAGGGCGAAGCAGTGACCATTGGGTGGATTTCAATTTTTTTGGGCACCAATTGGTCATCCACTATAAACCTAAATCGGAGGAAACTTTGCATACCAATCCCGTTGACGGGAAAGCCGTTCCTGTACCTCATTATGGCGTGGTTTTGCCTTGGGAAACCTTTCAAAATTTTGCAGATGATTTAACGTCAAAAGGCATTCGGTTTATTATTGAACCTTATATCCGTTTTAAGGGTCAAGTAGGTGAACAGGCTACGATGTTTTTTTATGATCCTGCGGGAAATGCCTTAGAGTTTAAAGCCTTTATGGATATTGGGCAGTTGTTTGCCAAATAAAAAACTAAAGGATTATTGTTTTTTATCATGAAGTTCTCTCGCCAACAAAGTGTTTTTTAAGAGCATGGCAATGGTCATTGGTCCAACACCACCGGGAACCGGAGTGATAAAACTTGCCTTTTTGCTCACATTTTCAAAATCCACATCACCCGTAATGTAGTAGCCTTTTGGTGAGTTTTCATCTGCAACTCTTGTAATGCCCACATCAATCACCACGGCATCGTCTTTGACCATTTCGGCTTTCAAGAACTTTGGAACGCCCAATGCCGAAATAATGATATCAGCTTGTGAGGTAATTTGTGTAATATTTTTGGTATGACTATGTGTTAAGGTTACTGTTGAATTTCCTGGAAATCCTTTACGTCCCATCAAAATGCTCATCGGTCGGCCCACAATATGTGAACGACCGATAACAACGGTATGCTTTCCTTTGGTTTCAACGCCGTAACGATCCAAAAGCTCCAAAATGCCAAATGGGGTTGCCGGAATAAAGGTGGTCATATCCAACGCCATTTTGCCAAAGTTCATAGGGTGGAAACCATCGACATCTTTGTCGGGATTTATGGCCATCAGTACTTTTTGAGTATTGATTTGAGGAGGCAAAGGCAGTTGCACAATAAATCCATCGATATCTGGATTTGTATTCAATTCTTCAATCTTATCGAGCAGTTCAATTTCACTGGTAGTATTGGACATCCTTATCAAGGTAGAATCAAAACCAACGCGCTCACAAGCTTTCACCTTACTTGCCACATAGGTCAAACTTGCTCCATCATTGCCCACAATTACAGCAGCCAAATGAGGAACTTTCTCTCCTCTTGCCTTCATTTTCTTGACCTGTTCGGCAATTTCATCTTTAATGTCGTTGCTTACTTTTTTCCCATCTAAAATTGTCATGATTTATCTGTTATTGCCACGAATACACGAATATTTTTATCTCGCAAAGACGCTAAGGTGTAAAATTTATTTTATTTTCTATTTTTCAAATACTAATGACTACTAACTGAGACTGAATACTGCGACTGCCTACTTTAAGATCACCTCATGTTCTTCATCGCTTGCATCATGGCCTTTCCTTTTCCACCTTGCATCATTTTCATCATTTTGCTCATTTGGTCAAATTGCTTCAACAACTGATTGACCTGTTGGACAGAAGTACCCGAACCTTTTCCTATGCGTTGTTTTCTGCTTGAATTTATAATGGATGGATTTGATCTTTCTTTAGGCGTCATGGAATGAATAATGGCTTCAATCCCTTTAAAGGCATCGTCATCAATATCGACATCCTTCATCATTTTACCTACTCCAGGAATCATGCCCATGAGGTCTTTCATATTCCCCATTTTTTTTATCTGCTGAATTTGTTTCAGGAAATCATCAAACCCAAACTGGTTTTTGGCAATCTTCTTCTGAATGCGTCGTGCCTCTTCCTCATCATATTGCTCTTGTGCCCTTTCTACCAAAGACACCACATCGCCCATCCCCAAAATACGATCGGCCATACGTGAAGGATAGAACACATCGATCGCCTCCATTTTTTCACCGGTACCAATAAACTTGATAGGTTTATTGACCACCGATTTTATGGATATCGCTGCACCACCACGGGTATCACCATCGAGTTTTGTAAGGATGACACCATCAAAATTCAAGATATCGTTAAAGGCTTTTGCGGTATTTACAGCATCCTGACCCGTCATGGAATCCACAACAAACAGGGTTTCCTGTGGTTGGATTGCCTTATGAATGTTTGATATTTCGGTCATCATGGCTTCATCGACAGCCAAACGGCCGGCGGTATCGATAATCACTACATTGTAACCATTGGCTTTGGCGTGGGCTATACCTGCTTTTGCAATGGCAACGGCATCTGTATTGCCTTTATCACTATAGACCTCAACGTTTATTTGCTCCCCAACAATGTGCAATTGGTCAATGGCTGCGGGGCGGTAGACATCACATGCCACCAATAAAGGCTTTTTAGTTTTCTTGTTTTTTAAATAATTGGCAAGTTTCCCCGAAAAGGTCGTTTTACCCGAACCCTGCAACCCCGACATTAAAATTACGCTTGGATTTCCGGAAAGGTCAATTCCTTCGGCATCGCCACCCATCAACTGTGTGAGTTCGTCTTTAACAAGCTTCACCATCAATTGACCTGGTTGCAAGGTTGTCAATACATTTTGACCAAGGGCTTTTTCCTTAACGGTAGTGGTAAACTCTTTGGCTATTTTAAAGTTGACATCGGCATCCAAAAGTGCCCTACGAACTTCCTTCAAGGTTTCGGCCACATTCACCTCGGTAATGCTACCATGTCCTTTTAGTACGTGGAGTGCTTTATCTAACTTTTCACTTAAATTATTGAACATAATCCTACTTCTGTTTTGAAAGATGCAAATTTAAGGATTTGTGGTGTATAATTAAAGTAATTGCAATGATAAAAAAAGGGTCGCTTTTTCAAGCAACCCTTTCCAACCAACTAAATAAAACTAACCAGAAGATAGATCTTCTTTTTCAACCTAAAAACAATGTATTATCGTCGTTCCAATACTAATATTCTTTCAACAGTACCAGTGGAGCTATAATCTTTTAATTCTATTCTAGTTTCTGAAACAGAAGCTATTTTCCATCTATGGTTGAACAGACTAAAGGTAGAATCTGTACCAAAGTTCAATCCGAGGAACAGGCCTTCGTTTCTGTACACCAACCAAGCGCCATAATCAATTATGGTATTGTTGGGATTAAGCACTTTAAGTCCGCCGGTTTCCAAGAAATCGATACCGTACATATGAAACTGTTCGGTTAAGTTTTGATCGCCAACTTCATATTTGGCGATGTCCCAAATACCTTCATTTAAAATGGCAGTAATGTACATCACATCTTCATCACCATCTGGACAATGTTGTTTCAATACCATAATACTGTTTTGGTTTTCCAACTTAATCAAGTTTGGTTCCAAGAAGGTAATCAGCCATTGCAATTGTAAATGTGGTCGACCTTCCAATTGAATTTTTAGGGCATAGCCAGCATTTACAGCAAACACATCCCAAGTGCCGGAAACAAACTCTCCATTTACACGTATCTTAACAATGCCTTCACTAAAGAATTTTAACGGAGTACCTATATAATCGGCTTCATTTTCAGTTCCATCAACATATAATCTTTCAACTCTCCATAAACATTCCTTTAATATATTCTCAATACGCTCTATGGTTTGGTCCACAACGATATCACAAGCTTTTTCCAAAATAATTCGGTTGCCTCCTTCGGTAAAGAGCTTGATTTTTCCTTCAGAAATTTCATATACAAACCATTCCAAAGTGAAATCCACCAAGGTATCAAACTCCAACGTTATTTTAGCACCATGGTCCGTAATACGTGTTGACCATGTTCCCGTAAGCATATCACCATTTCTAGCTCTTACCTTGACAACGCCGTCTTCCTTAAATACCATCACATATTCGCGGTATTCATCAGTGAGATTATTGTCGTTTCTACGAATATCGTGCACAATCCAAGGGCATGAGGTCAATAGGTGGTCCAAACGCTCTTTGGTGAAATCGTCATCATTCCAATCGTTATCGTCATCTTCATCACAAGCGTTTCGAGCTTCTTTCATGACATTCTCCAATTCCGTATTATTATGGACTTCGATTGTTGAACCATCTTCATAAACCATGGTTACAGGGAAGTTTAAACTTGCCAATACACCACCTTCTAAATTTCGGATAAAATGATGTAATTGTTCATCACTATTTATTGTAACCACATCAATCACCTGAAAATTCAAATTATAGATTGAAATGGTAATTGGATATTTGAAATCAA
>DASWKU010000523.1:0-3848 GCA_036396455.1 Flavobacteriaceae bacterium | reverse complement strand
TTTGTAGCTGTTTCATTTAGTGCATTTCCCTGTTGGGCTTTTACATGAATAATCTCAGGATAGTAGAATTCAATCTCTCTTTTTCTCAATACCTTGTTCTTGATACTTAAGCTATTTAGTTTTCGTTTAAATTTCCTTGCTGCTGTACTTGGTTGATTGGTAGGAGGTGCATCTCTATCATGAATCCAATATGTATATTTTTGAGAAGAGACAATATTGGACACATTGATTGTACCCTTAATAATTCCGGCTACATTATCACCACCATATTGAATGATACCAATAGCTATCTTATTAAATTCCTTGGTGTACAGAATTCGTATGATATGCTCCCAAAATATAACTTCAGAAGCACCTTCAACAAGAAGACATATATCATGATTGAAAATATCAGATGGACGAATTCCTAGGTCACTTAATACAGTTTCAATTGCTTCCTCTTTTACAGGCAATAATTTTCTTTTCCCCTTTGAATTAGTAACCCTGTAAAAATTGATAATATTCGAATAATTTAATGCTACTTGGGAATGAGTTCCAACAAATATTTGAACTCCCTTTTTTACAGTCAAATCGTGAAGATATGTGAAGAATTTTCGTTGTAGGTCAGGATGAAGCCCTAATTCTGGTTCATCAAGTAAAATAATATCCGCTCCGGATAATGTCGTCTTCACTAAAACATCAAGGAAGTGTTTAAGTCCAGTTCCAGAATAAAGGATATCCAATTTCTTGCCATATTCTTCATATAAAAGTGTAGGAACATGTTCTTCGGTTAAATCACTTTCTAGTCCATCTATTTCTGGAAAATAATTTGAAATTTCTTCTATAATATCATTATAGTCTTTATCTGTTAAACCTCTTTCATTTCTAGATGAATAATATTTTATTGCATAAAGGATTTCAAGGGAATTGACATTTCCGAAATTACGTTGTTCAATTTGTTGAATAATCCATCTAGGAGTTCTTTGTTGTCTAGTTAAAAGTCCTATTCCAACATCTGGAAGAATCAGGATTGATTTTGGTTTATCTTCTTGAGGTAGTTGATTAGTTAAAGTTGGATTAAAATTCTGTTGAGCTCTAATCTTGGTTTCGTGGTCATTTTCATAGGTAATTACTATTTCAAATTCACCTGAGTTACTAATTAAATCTTTAATAGCAAGTTTAGGCTGAAAGTTATTCCAACTTCCAACTTGATGTGCGAGAGAGGCGATATCAATGGCATGTAAAATACTACTCTTACCTGAATTATTTTTTCCTACAAAAGCATTTATTGATTTACAATTTTCAATCAGGATATCTTCCAATCCCTTAAATTCTTTAATATGGAGGTGTTTTATTTTCATTAATAATTCAACTAATATTAGGAAAAAATCTGTTTTAATACTGTAACTAGTTCAGCACATTTGGTTTTGGTCAGAGTTTCTGCCTATAGGCAGACAGGAACGAATTTACCCTTTTTAATCGAGAAAACTTATACGTAGTTCTACGTACTTTTTAACAAAAAAACCACATTGCTTTTACAAAGTGGTTTTTGGTGTTTATACTAAATTAAAAGCTTATTCCATTTTTTTGCTTTCCATATCTTGCCCACCTTGGTGTAAGTTCAAACTTATAATGTTACCGTGTTCATCCTTATATAAAAAAACCACCTCAAACATTGAAGTGGTTTTAAAACATGGTACTCTAATATTTAAATAAACAGCAAATGTGTGCCATCGCCTTTTGCACGATTATAAAAATCGCCAACGGTTAGGACACCATCCAAATCATCAATTAAATTCTCTTTTTCCAAATGGAACATCTCCATGGCCAATTTACAGGCCCAAAGTTTGGTTCCCGAAGCGGCCAAGATTTCCAAAAATTCACCAACAGGCGGAATGTCCAATTTTTCCATTTCGGACTTCATCATTTTGGTGGCAAGAGATTCCATACCTGGTAAACCACCTAGCATGGTAGGAATATGCATGGCAGGATTACCCACTGTGGCGACATGCAAATGCTCGAGTTTCTTTTTTTGTATGGCTTCAAGTCCAAAAAAAGTAAAGAATATTTCAGATTCAATGCCTTCCATTCTTGCACCATTTGCTAAAATGAAGCAGGCATAAACATTATCTATTGTTGCTTTGGACAATATGAGCATCATTTTTTTTATTGGTTTTTTTTCTTCTGATTTTACCAATTTTTCTTTGGGGGATATTAATGTATTTTCCATTGTAATTGTTTTAAAATTATTTCTAATTAAATACAGCTAACAGGTTTAGGAATCCCTGCAATTTTGCTTGAAATTTTTAACGGACCGTTAGGAAACAGTTCATAAAATTCCTTGATGCTTACCACACCACTTTTACCTACTTTTCTTATACTTAAAGGGATTTCCTTTTTGTATTGGTCTTGAAGATAGGCTATGACTTCCCAATGTTTATCGGTCATTCCTATACCTTCGTTTTTAGCGATTTCCAATCCAACGGCTGTATTCCATTGGTCAAGATTTGTTAAATACCCTTCTTCGTTGCAGTCAACGTTTATACCTGCATATATTTTTTCCATGGTTTCCATAATATTATTTATTTAATGTTAATTTATTTTTTAATTTTTTAATCAGATTTTATATCGAAAATTTTTCCTTTAAAACTCATATTCCTGCCAACAAATGGAATTGGAATGGCTTTAAGTAACATGTTCCAATAAATCCATCTGAATGCTAATTTACCCCAATGGTTAAACACACTTTCTTTCAATAACTTAAGCGGTCCAACTTTGGCAAAAGGAAAGGTTCCATGTACGGGTTCTTGTTCATAATTAAAATCAATCAATAAAGCTTTGTTACCTCCCGTTTCTATAAAGCAGTTGGCATGACCGTCAAACTCCTCTTTTAGTTTATACCCTTTTGTAAACAACACAATATTATCGGCTAAAGTCTCAGCTTCAAAATGGGCTACAGAACCAGCTTTTGAGGCTGGTACATTAGTTGCATCTCCAATAACAAAAATATTTTGGTGCGCTTTTGACTGTAATGTATGTTTATTGGTTGGTACAAAGTTCAAATCATCTCCCATTCCGGATCGTTCTATAACGGCATCACCCATATTTGTTGGTATTGTTATCAATAGATCAAATGGTATGGCCTTATCGACATAATCAACAATTTGTTTTTGGTCATTGTCAACTTCCATAATGGCAAAATCTGTCTTTATTTTTATGTCTTTCTCCTCTAAAAGATAATTCAAAGCCTTTGTACAAGTTGGTTTTGTAAATGCTCCAGACAAAGGAGTGACATAAGTAATATCAACCTTATCCCTCATACCCTTTTCTCTAAAATATGAATCTGCCAAAAATGTAAACTCTAGAGGTGCAACAGGACATTTAATAGGCATTTCTGTAATATGAATAACCATTTTGCCGCCTTCCCACGCTCTTAATTTATTTCTAAGTGCCAAAGCGCCTTCAAAAGTGTAAAAATCAAAAATGTCCTTTCTCCATAATGGTCCCAAGAGACCTTCGGTTTCTTGTGGCGCTATTTTTGATCCGGTTGCTATTATTAAAACATCATAATTCAATGTTTCATCTTCCAATTCAACCTTATTAGCTTCTGGAAGAATTTTTTCAATTTTTTTCTGAATATAATTGACACCTTTTGGGATGAATTTTTTTCCTACTTTTTTAACCTGATCTTCTTTGTAAATATCAAAAGGAAGAAATAAAAATCCAGGTTGGTAATAATGGGTTTTATATTGATCGACAATCGATACTGTCCATTCTTTTTTTGGTAACTTCTTAACCAAATGATTTGCCATCATGGTTCCCGATGTACCTGCTCCTAATATCAATAATTCTTTCATCTTTAATAATTT
>DASWKU010000522.1:0-7040 GCA_036396455.1 Flavobacteriaceae bacterium | reverse complement strand
AATCACAATAATGGCAGGTGATGAGAGTTGTTTTTCGTTGACAATATCACAAATGGTTCCAACCGTTCCCACTCCAAATTTTTCGTTTTTTGTGGTTCCATTCTGAATGACGGCCACAGGAACATCTTGCTTTCCTTCTTCAGAAAACACGTTAACAATGTCTTGAAGTTTTCCCATGCCCATTAAAATCACGACCGTAGCCGTTGATTTCGCGGCCAATACGACATCTTTGGATAATTCATGTGCTTTTGTGGTTCCTGTAATGACCCAAAAACTTTCTGAACTGCCACGTTTGGTCAAGGGAATGCCTTGATAGGCCGGAACTGCCAAGGCCGATGAAATCCCGGGCACCATATAGGTCTCTATTCCAAATTGCTTTGCGTAATCCAACTCTTCGGCGCCACGACCAAAGATAAAGGGATCACCACCTTTAAGTCGTACCACATGGCCATGGGTTTTGGCCCTTGCAACAATCAGTTCGTTGATTTGCTCTTGTTGATAGGCATAGCAACCTTTGCGTTTCCCCACAAAAATAAGCTCAGCTTCAGGGGAAGCATATTCCAATAATGCTTCGTTAATCAGGGCATCGTACAAAATAACGTTGGCGTCCTTAATGGCATTGATTGCCTTTAAAGTGATCAGCTCCGGATCTCCAGGGCCAGCACCGACAACGGTCAATTTTGGTATGATAGGATTATTCTGCACTTACGAGTTCTTTTGTTCTATACGCTTCAATGGCTTCAAAAAAGGTGACAGATTGTTCTGCATATTGCCTTGCAAACGTTTTGGTTGGCTCATTTTTATTGATTTGATACACCAATTCACTAAAGCTTGTTTTCAATTCCAATTTTTCCGAATTTACAAAAGTTTCGTCAAATTGACTGATGATATTCGCTTGGGTATTGGTGCTCACATTTTCAGACAATAATAACGCTTTTGCACCATTTACAAAAGACGTATAGGTATGATAAATGGCATCGGCCCATTTTTGATCTTCAAAGGCATCTTTGGCCAGATCCAGTTTTTCCTTGGCTTCCAATATCAAGGTTTGAACGAGGTCAATCACCACACCGGCACATTCCCCAATACCAACTTCCTGAACATAGTTTTCAGTATTTCCCCAATCAATAAAGTCGCTATCCACTAAATTATCGGTATCGGAAAGTGGCACTAAATAGTCATAAAAGTACTTTTCCCCATTTCTGTCATAATACGCCAAAAAGTCTTCGCCATTTATTCTATTATTTTGAAAATCATCCAAAATGGACCGCAACGCTTGAGGCCCTCTTTTTGCTGGGATTTTAATCACCTTATCTGCAAAACGTCCATTACCATTTCCCAAAACACCTCCACCAAGCAGCACTTGGACTGCTGGAGCAACGCGCTTATCTTTTGTTCTTATGGACATGCCCTGAAATCCGATATGCGCCATATTGTGTTGCCCACAGGCATTCATACAACCACTTATTTTTATGGTGATGTCTTTATTGTTGGCATACTGTGGGTATTCAGTCAAAAGAACCCGTCCCAACTCTGTAGCCAAACCTGTGCTACTGGCAATCCCCAAATTACAGGTGTCCGTTCCCGGACAAGCGGTGACATCCAAGGTTGAATTGTATCCTAAATCGGTAAATCCCAAGGCTTTTAGTTCATGATAGAAAAAGGGCAATAATTCTTCTTTGATGTGGCGAATCAATATATTTTGACGTAGGGTCAAGCGCAATTCATTGGCCGCATGGGTTTTAATGAGATGCGCCAGTGTTCTGGCCTTTTCAGTCGAAAAATTTCCCAAGGTCACTTTAATTCCTATGGCAAAGAGGCCTTTCTGTTTTTGTGGAATTACATTTAAAGTTTTCCAAATTTGGAATTCAGCATCATCAATTTCTATCTTTGGAACAGACACATTTGGAATTTGTGTCTCTTTATCAAAAGCGGACGTATCAATTTCTACATCCTGAAGTGCCAATGCTTTTTTCTCGGCTTCAATCAATCCTATAAAATCGTCAAGACCAATGTCCTTGATCAAGAATTTCATCCTCGCCTTTTGACGTCTTGTGCGTTCACCGTGCCTATCAAAAATGCGCAATACACTTTCAGTAACGGGTATAATTTTATGGGTCGGCAAAAACTCATAAAGTACATCGGCATGTCTGGGCTGCGACCCCAAACCTCCACCTAGCAACACTTTAAAACCACGTTCTCCATTCTGGATTTTTGGTATAAACCCTAAATCGTGCATATAACTTAAGGCCGTATCTTCATCGGAAGCCGAAAACGAAATCTTAAACTTTCGCCCCATTTCCTGACAGATTGGGTTTCTTAAAAAGAACTGAAATACCGCATGTGCATAGGGCGATACATCAAAAGGTTCATTAACGTCTATCCCAGCCGTTTCGCTGGCCGTTACATTCCGTACCGTATTGCCACAAGCTTCACGAAGCGTGACATCATCTTTTTCCAACTGGGCCCACAACTCGGGCGTTCTCTCCAAACTCACATAATGAATTTGAATGTCCTGACGTGTGGTAATGTGTAAATTTCCGGTAGAATATTCATCTGAAACATCTGCAATACGCAACAACTGTTCACCTGTGACCTTGCCAAAAGGAAGTTTGATTCGAATCATTTGCACGCCTTCCTGACGTTGGCCGTAAACACCTCGTGCCAACCGCAAACTACGGAAGCGTTCTTCGTCAATGCGGCCTTCCCTGAACAAGCGAATTTTTTTCTCAAGTTCAATGATGTCCCTTTCAACAACTGGGTTCTCTATTTCTGTTCTAAAACTCTGCACTTTAAATTTTTATTGCAAGTGTATGCCACACTCTCTGTTCTTCAATGCTTTTATGGGGTCGAAGTAATCACTGTTTTTTGGCAAACCGTGGACTTCCAGATAATTATCCAAATCATAATTGTTCCAATAATAGAACGGGCTCACCTTTAAAATGCCATCCTTACTCAAACTCAAAATATTCTTTTTGTTTCGCAGTTCGGTTTGGCGCACCCTGATATTGGTAAACCAAAGTTCGGGCTGGTGTTCTTTTAAAGCCCTTTTGAATGGCTCAATTTTTACAATATCCGAGAACTCCGTATGCCCTTCTTCATCATAACTTGGCAAACCGATGGTGGCATCAATTTCTGCTTTACTTTTCAAAGGTTGGTATGTAAACACATTCAAATTAAATTTTTGAATCAACTCTGCAGCATGGTCATAAGTACTCGGTAGATTGTATAGCGTATCGCACCAAATCACTTTTATGTTTTTGTCATGTCTCGACATGGTGCTCAGCAACACCGCGGAATAAATCCCAAAACTGGTGGTTACGATGCGATTATCGGTTAAGGTCAAAGCCCATTTAATGATGTCGTCAGGAGACTTGTCCCTTAATTGTTTGTTCCAAAATTCAATATCAATGTGATGCCCTATCATACGATTTTTATTTATTAATCATTAATCCTATCGGAATAGTAGGAATAAAGTACAAATTTATTAAAATATTTTAAAAACACAAGAATTTTGTTTGTTAATTTTAAATTAAATCGGCTAAAGACTTATTATTGAAGATATTTAGCGTACTGTCCCTAACTTCAATCATCAAATTGTGGACCGCACAGGCATTTTCATCCGGGCAGTCATCACATTTTTCATAAAAGTTAAGACTCACACAAGGCACCAAAGCAATAGGGCCTTCAAGGATCCGCATGATGGCTGACATTTTAATATCTTTTGGATCCATTAAAAGATAGTAGCCTCCACGTTTCCCTTTTTTGGAACCCAAAAAACCATTCTTTCTGAGGGTCAACAAAATGCTCTCCAAAAACTTTTGGGAGATATTTTCACTTTTTGAAATGACCCCGATCTGAACCGGTACATGGTCCTCTTGTCTGGCAAGGTATGTTAAGGCCTTTAGGCCGTATTTGGTTTTTTTGGAAATCATTGAGCCCAAAGATAATTAATTTATCTTTCCAATGTAAGGGTTGTTTAAATTTGAATTTGCCAACCCATGTGCCATTATCTTGAGGGAATATTCTTTATATTTACGATATAACAGGTGCGAAGTCGGGGACTTCGCATAGCTGGTTAGTTGTTTTCGTAGTGTATCAAAGTGAGTTCATCTACCTTTTTAAACTCAGCATCCGAAGTGATTAATGGCAAGTCTAAATACAATGCTGTTGCTATAATTATACTGTCAGGAAGTTTAGTATTGTAGGCTTTTCGGACTCTTATCGTTTCCTGTTTTACTTCGCTGTTTATTGTTATGGTTTTGCATTGAGACACAAATTCCTTAATGACCTTTTCTTCTTTGGCCGTAATGCCTTTGTAGGCCAATAACTCCAATTCCGTAATTACAGAGATATATAATTGCCTTCCGTTTAATAATTCAGCCAATGTTTCATCTCCATTCAATAAATAGAGAATAATGTTGGTGTCCAAAAATAGTTTATTCCCATTCATTGCGAAGCGCTCTTTGCATGTCTAAAGCATCTTTTTTTAGGCTGATTTTCCCAACATATTTATAGACATCAACGCCTTTGGGCTTTATCTCTTTTGCCAAATATTCCAATATACTTCTGATACTCTTTTTTGTGGCACCTTGCTTTATTGTCATTACCATAACGTTCTGTTTTTATATTACAAAGGTAATTTAATGTTTTTATTATTTATATGATGATTTTTATTTAATATTCTTAACTAAAAGGATGAAACGTGTTTATGGTTTCGTGGAGACTTTCCAAGTCGTCCTGTTGGTATCTTTCCGTTGGACTTGTGTAGCGATGTCCTGCCAAATATTGAATTTTATTAAATAACGTGAATAATGGATTAGCAAAAAGCCCGTCCCGATTGTTCGGGATTCTGTTCCCCTCCCGAACAGTCGGGACTGAAGGGTGGAAAAATTCTTTGTTAAACAAGCAAAATCCAGAAAATCCTTGCCCTTTAGGGTTAGGGTAAGAGGATTTTCGGCATCAAATTGCTAATCCATTATTCACGTTAAATAGTATTGTCATTATAGCTTACCTCCGGTGTAGACCATGGGGGAACGAAGTGGTCTTTCCTATTTTACCTCACAAAAGCCCCAACACTTCCAAAACGCAGGAGTGTTTTTTTTGTTTTCAGCTTATTATACTATCTTTGCATTATTTGATTTTTACAAGAGTTCAAATGACTACAACATCGGTAAAGGAATTCTACAAAGACGTTTTTGGAAATAGCTGCCCGGAATTGAACAGCTTTTTGGAGGACCAATCCCATAAAGATATCGGGCATTTTAATGTTTTTGATATTGGGAAAATGTATGCGGTCTGTCAATCAAAACCCACGATGCCCTATAACAGGAGAAGTTATTACAAAATAAGTCTCATCCATGGTAAAAACCGGGTGGAATATGCCGATAAGGTCATTGACATCACGGATTATGCGGTCTTATTTGCGACACCAAAAATACCGTATCGATATGTGCCTTCAGATTCTGGACAATCCGGTCATTTTTGTGTTTTCACGAGTGATTTTTTAGCGAAAACGAAAACCGGAATGCAGATTGACAAGCTTCCCATATTCAGGCCCAAAAGCGGTTTCGTCTATCAGATCGACAAAGCGCAATATGACGAACTGACCTTAATATTCCGTAAGATGCATTCTGAAATGAAAACGGACTATCCCTATAAATATGACCTGTTGCGAAATTATGTGATGGAACTGATACTCCAAGGGCAAAAATTGGAACCCATGGCCTTTACGGAACACACCGCCAATGCATCCACACGTATTTTCACCTTGTTCATTGAGCTGCTTGAACGACAATTTCCCATCGAATCCACAACCCTGATCCTGCAGCTAAAGACCGCAAAGGACTATGCCGAAACATTGGGGGTCCATGTCAATCACCTCAACAAGGTATTGAAGGAAACCACGGGGAAGACCACGACCGAGATCATCGCGAGCCGGATAAACCAAGAGGCCAAAGTCTGTTAAGGGAAACCACATGGACTATTTCGGAGATTGCCCACTCCCTGGGCTTCGAGGAAGTGGCCCATTTTTCGAACTTCTTTAAACGGAAAACCAAGATGTCCCCATTGTCCTATCGGATATGATTATTTGAATTTTACAAATATTCCTTTGAATGGCGTAACAGGGCGCGACCCAAAACTTGTCAACTTTGCAATAAAATTAAAAACAGTAAATCATGACAAGTAATGTAAACAAAATTGCCTTGGTTACCGGTGGCAGTCGGGGACTGGGAAAAGATATGGCCCTGCGGCTGGCCGAAAAAGGATTTGATATTATAATCACGTATCAAAGTAGAAAATCTGATGCCGAAAAAACAATTGATGAAGTTAACGCCATAGGGCAAAAAGCTTATGCTTTACAACTAGATGTTTCAGAATCACATAGGTTTGTAACATTTGCAAAAAACCTTTCTGAACTATTGAAATCAGAATTGAAAGTAACTAAAATTGATGCCTTGGTCAATAATGCAGGGTCTGGATATCACGAAAATTTTAAGGACACTACAGAAAAAGGATTTGATGACATGGTAAACATTCATTTAAAAGCTCCTTTCTTCTTGACCCAAAAGCTTCTACCAATTTTCAATGACGGTGGAAGCATTGTAAATATCTCTTCAGGTTTGACACGATTCTCTTTTTCTGGCTATGCAGCTTATGCAACAATGAAAGGCGGAGTAGAAACTCTATCCAGTTACTTAGCCAAAGAACTGGGTGAACGAAAAATTAGAGTCAACACAGTTGCACCTGGAGCAATAGAAACCGACTTTGGCGGCGGTACCATTAGGGATAACAAGGAGCTGAATACCATGATCGCCTCGCTTACGGCATTGGGCAGAGTTGGACTTCCTGATGATTTGGGCAGTGTTGGACTTCCTGATGATTTGGGCAGTGTTGTTGCGTTTTTATGTTCAGATGATTCCAAATGGGTCAACGCCCAAAGAATTGAAGTTTCCGGAGACATATTTGTATAGTCCATTTATCTGTATAAATTAGGTTTTGCAGAACACACAGCTCTTCATGATTTTCTCTTACTCTTA
>DASWKU010000521.1:0-4899 GCA_036396455.1 Flavobacteriaceae bacterium | reverse complement strand
TTATTAAAGGAACGGCTACAAATTTGGACGAAAGAAAGAAACGACGTGAAGAAAAAAATCAATTGGACATTCACCAAACAGGATGCCGACAAGAAATTATCCAAGCAATACGCACCATAATTAATTTGTCGCAACACTAGTTGCATTAGTTTGTGCCTTTTTTGTAAAATTTAAAATAAAAAACGCCTTTAAACAAAAGGCGCTTTTTATTATTGTCTTACTAGACTATTAAATATTAATATCCAGGGTTTTGTTGCAAGTTTGGATTAGAGGACAAAGCGGCTGGTGGAATTGGAAACAACAAATACGTTTCTGTTGAGGCCGGCTTTTCTTGTGCAGCATTTAAATATGTTCCAAATCGAATTTGGTCATTTCGTCTCCAACCTTCCCAATACAATTCCCGTCGTCTTTCAGCCAGTAATTCAGTAAGATCAACACTGACCAATATTGACGCACCTCTAATAGTTCTAATTTGATTAACCAAGCTCAATGATGTATCACCTCCTGTAGCAGTACCTCCTCTTAAGATTGCTTCAGCTTTCATTAATAATACATCGGCATAACGGAAAAACACGTAATCATTTCCGGGTTGGTCATTATTGACATAGTCTGGGGGATATTTTATAACCCTGATACCATTAACTTCGTTAGAATTTGTTAATGAAAATTCTTTGGTAAAGATTAGCGGATTACTGTTTCTATCTTCCAAAGGGTTACCGTTTTTATCGAACGCTTGCCCTAAATTAAATCCTGCATTTAAACCTGTATTTCCTGCAAAAGAAGCAGGTGTTGAGCTTAACCTTTGATCACCAGAACCATAAGAGTCGTAAAGATCGGCCAACGTTACAAAGCCATTCCATCCAGAAGGTTCATTATTGTAATGTAAAGTCATATGCCATTTAGAGTGCGAGCCTGAGGTATTATTTCCTCGCTCATTCAAACCTACAAAAATATTTTCACTGGAATCGTCACTATTTGTAGGTGAAAAATTATCAAAATAATTCGTGTCCAATGCATATTCACCAGACGCCATGATCGCATCACAAGCCGCAATGACCTTATTCATATCGGCTACATCAAAGCTAAATGGCCCTGCTGACGCCGCATTGGTTTCAGTATTGGTGGCTTTATAAACAGCCCTATTCAAATAGGCTTTTGCCAATAAAAAATTTGCTGCATTACGACTTGCCCTACCAGCAGAAACATTGGTTGGCAACGTACCCAAAATTTCCTCTAATTCTGAGATAACAAAGTCAATACCATCGGCACGTTTTAAAGTAATTGATGGTGGCTCTGTTAAATTTTCACCTGGTTCTCTACCCAGTACAATACCAAAATTATCTTCTGCGTGAAACGAGAAAAAAGCTCTCAAGAATCTTGCTTCGGCCGCTTGTTCGGCTGAAGGGTTAAACTCTAATACCTGTGTTGATCTAAAAATTCCACTCAATAATGAGGTATAACCATTAGCAATATATGAGTGTGAACTGGACCAAGAATGTGTATGTAATTGACGCCATATACCTGCATCATCCCAGTCACCACCACGTGTTGGTCCCGCCATTTCATCTGTTACATGTGATTGACAGACATAAATATTGTCTACGGCGTTAAAAGGTCTTAATGCCTGATACGCCGATGTTAAAAGTGATTCAGTATCTGCGGCATCTTTTGCTACATTAGCTGTAACAGTATCATTCAGTTCTTCTGTTAAATCTGTACAACTAAAAATAAAGATTAGTAGCACGAATATCGAAATTAATTTTTTCATAGTTTTTTTATTAAAAGTTCGCATTTAATCCAATTAAAAATCCTCTACTTCTAGGATAAGCCATATAATCTATCCCAAACGAAGGTACTCCATCAACCTCCTTATTTTTATTGACTTCTGGATCAAAACCATCATATGGTGTAATTACAAAAAGGTTTTGTCCAGTTACGTACAGTCTTAAGGATTGAATCCAATCTGTTTTTATATCTTCGGAATTAAGTGTATAACCAACAGTTAAATTACTTAATCTTAAGAAATCACCACTTTTTAAATCCTTGGTTGATAAAAATGGACCACCCGCAGGATTAGCATTGGAATTGGCTTCAGCATAGGTTGCATTTTCATTCGAAACGACCGCAGCCTTATAAAACAGTGCTGCTGCAGTGTTGTCGAATATTTTATGACCATAAGCACCATTTAAGTTTGCACTAAAGTCAAATTTTTTGTAACTGGAATTCAAGGCAATACCAACAATGATGTCTGGATTGGGATCCCCTACAAAGGTTCTATCTGAAGTTGTTCCTGGACCATCAAAATTAGGGTTTATAACACCATCTCCGTTGACATCCCTGAATGTTGGGTTTCCTGAAGAGTCATATCCTTCAAAAATCGGTAAGTAGAATGCGTACAATGGCTGACCGTCGTAAAGCAATTGTGAATTTTGTCCACTTAAACTTCTACCGGAAATTTGACCTGTTATGATACCCAAAGGGAATTGATTGGATACGTTTTTAATTTCGTTATCTGAAAAAGTGATGTTAAAACCAGCATCAAAAGTCCAATCCTCCTGATCGATCACTGCGGCATTTAATGATACTTCCAATCCAGAATTGATTACTTTTATATCTTCAAAATTCGTCCAGTAATTCACATTTGGTGCTGGTTGGATTGCCGGTAACCTAAACAATAAATCTTTGGTTTCCTTATAGAAATAGTCAATTGTACCACTTAATTTACCATTCAAAAATCCAAAATCAACACCTGCTCCATACTGAACAGTTGATTCCCATTTTAAATCAGGATTCGCAACGTTGGTCTGTTGAAGTCCTGATCCATCATCCGTAGGGCCGAATTGTGTTTGTGCAGATCCAGCAGCGAATTCCTGATTACCGGTAATGCCCCAGTTGAGGCGTAATTTAAGATTGGAAAACGTGTCAGGAATAAATTCTTCTTCTGATAATCTCCAAGCCGCACCAACCGATGGAAAGTATCCATATTGCTCATTTTCTCCAAACTTACTTGAACCATCAGCTCTTAAAGTACCTGTAATTAAATATTTTCCTTTAAAGTTAAAATTAGCTCTTCCAAAGAAGGACTGTAATTCAGCCGTTGGGTTTTCAAAAGCACTTTGTTCTGATGGGCTAAAGGTAGCAGCATATCCAATATCTTTAATGTATTTATTTTGGTCAGGGATTGAAAAGTCACGTCCGATAGATCTGTTGCCGCTTGAAGCATAGGAGCCATATGAATAACCTACAACGGCATCTAATGCAAGTTCTTCGGTTAAGTCTGTTTTATACGACAGTGTATGTTCAAATAATTTACTGAAATTTTGAAGATATTCAACACCTGCTATACCCCTTCCTATCGTATTATTGGTATTTAAGTCGGATGATACTGCAACCCGTCTTTTTGATTCTGATCTATCAGCACCAATAGTAAATTTATAGTCCAAGCCGTCAATAATATTAAATGTTGCCGAAAAATTACCCAATATTCTTGAAGTTTCGGTAATATCTGTATAATAATCCAGCATTGCTAGTGGGTTTCTTTGATTGTCACTAGGTTGGTTATATGTTCCATCAGAATTAAAAAATGAAAGTGTTGGATTCCATTTTAACGCAGAAGACATGACATCTCCTTCAGCACCAACGTTATCTGCAATCGCTTCTCCATTATCCTTATAAAAAGTATATAAGAAATTAGAATCAAACTTTACTCTATCATCAAAAGCATTTTGAGTCATATTTAAATTAAAACTATACTTTTCCTGTCCTGTTCCTTTAATAATTCCTTCTTGATCAAGTAACCCTAAGGATAATCTATAATTGCTATTTTCAGTTCCAGCACCATAAGAAAAATCATGTTGGTGCGTAACAGCACTTTGTAATATAGAACCAAATGGATCAACTCTAGCTCCAGCATCAGGAGTAGCGTTTCCAGCTGCCGCAGCAACTGCGGGATAATCATTGGCACTAATTAGGTCATATTCTTTAGCAATACTACTGAATTGAACAGAAGAGTTCCAATTTATCTGAGGTTTTCCACTTTTCCCTCTCTTAGTTGTAATAATTATAACACCATTAGCACCTCTTGAACCATAAATAGCCGTAGCCGATGCATCTTTAAGAACATCAATACTGGCAATATCGGACGGATTAAGAAAGGAAAGTGGGTTTCTAGCGCTCAACCTTCCTATTCCAACATCTGCTCCAGGTGCAGCTGCTCCACCGCCTAATGGAAAACCATCAACCACGTAAAGCGGATCATTTCCAGCTCTTATAGATGATGTACCTCGTACCCTAATATTTGCTGCAGCACCAGGTTCCCCACTTGATGTTGTAACCTGTACACCAGAAACCCTACCCTGAATCAATTGGTCTGGCGTGGTAACAACACCTTTGTTAAAATCTCCTGCTTTAACAGACGCTACAGATCCAGTAGCATCTTTAATTGTTGTTTGACCATAACCTATAATTACAACCTCATCTAATGCAGCTATATCTTCTGCTAGGGTTACATTAATAGTCGTTTGTCCATTTACAGGAATTTCTTGAGTGGCATAACCTATAAAACTAAACACAAGTACTGCGTCTGCAGAACCTACATTTACCGAATAGTTACCGTCAAAATCTGTTTGAGTTCCTGTTGTTGTTCCTTTTACCAAAACGTTAACTCCTGGAATAGGCCCTGAAGCATCAGATACAACTCCAGAAACAGTTTGTGCGTAAACAATGCTCCCCATAAGGAATAGACATGGAAGCATTACTTTTTTGAGTAATTTGTTTTTCATATTGAGTTAGTTAATTAATTAAGAGTTAATAGAAAGTTAATAAAACCTTAACAAGTTACTAATTTTGCCATTTTTTATCACAAAAAAAAATATTATCAAAAAAAAGGGCTGATTTTTT
>DASWKU010000520.1:0-8557 GCA_036396455.1 Flavobacteriaceae bacterium | reverse complement strand
AGCCTATCAATCGGAAGCCTTGGGCATTAACGATGGTTTCGTGATCGTAAAGCTCAATGTTTTTTTCCAGGATTGCCTTAAGAAGTTTTCTATTGTAAGGTTGCTTTTTTATGGTATGCGAAAAGAAAAAGTATTTTTTATTGGGAATAAGAGCCTCAATAGGCACTTCCTTTACCCCGATCATCACGTCGCAATCACTGACATTTTCGGTCACTTCAAACCCTTTGGATCTATAAGCTTCATCTGAAAACACGCGAATCTCAGAGGGCTCTATTTTAAAAATGGCTTCAGGAAATTGTTTTTTTACTTTTAAAAGTTCGCTAGGTGAAAAAACAACACGTCTGTCAGGTGGGCTCTTGCGTTCTTTTATTATGGCGAATGTCATACTTTGATTATTGGGTTATTAAGTTTATAAGCTGCGAATTCACGAACGTTCTTAAAAGATTAAAAAATATGCCAACTGAATGCTGGAATAATTTTTGCACGAAAATAACTGGATTTGCAGGCTTAACCAAACTTTTTGGTAACTTTGCCTTCGCTCACCGAAACTTTAGTGAAGGTGAGCATGCGTTAAGGATTACTCATAGTTTCTAATTTTTTAATAATTTTGAAATCGTGAATGCCTAAGGCATTTGAAGCGACATCCTTTTGCTTTTTTGCAAAAGATAAAGCGGAAAGCCTGACCGTCCCGATAGCTATCGGGAGGGTAACGCCCAAAGAAAAATTATTTTTCAATTGATAGGATTCCTGCTTTCGCAGGAAAACTGGGGTCGACTGGTTTTGACAGCGAGATTAATTGAACGGTAAGCACGTCGCGTAATGACATTGAAACGCGTAAAAGGCTAGGTCAAACTTTAAACGGCGAGAATAACTACGCTTTAGCTGCTTAATCTGAATAGAGTAAGATTGGCCTCGTCACGCAAGGCGTGAGAGCTAAATGTCCCTTGAAAGCCTTGGTTAACGGCGTTCTCCCCGATAGCTATCGGGATAGGGGCATCGTAAAAGTTAACATAGATTGGGCAGTGCTTTGATGCCCTTTTGAAACTTAAGAAGCTAAGTTGCAAGTAGCGTGTTTTTTATCAGCTTGCAATCGAAAACCATGAAAAAACTAAGCGTGTAGAAAGCTTTTTGGTTACTTGTTTGGACGAGAGTTCGATTCTCTCCGGCTCCACATCAAGCGTAATTTATTCGCGGATTAAAACAATAAAATCTGACAAGTTTACTTGATCAGATTTTTTTGTTTTAAGACGATTGTCTTGCAAAGACAATAAATTGCATTTGCAATTTTGGAAAGGAGCGTAAGGCATAGGCCAATCTCTCCGACTCCACATGACTCCAAAATTGCAAGATTTTGTGAAATGAACATCTGAAAATTTATTTTCAAGATGGCAATGAAACAAAATAATTTGGACTTCAAATTTTGATTTGCAATTTTGGACAGGAGATCAAGGCATAAGCCAATCTCTCCGGCTCCACAAATTATTTATAAAAACTGATAAATGTCATAGTTTATTGGTTTATAAATAGATTACTTTGTTGCTCATATTAGTTTTAGTTGGACTAATTTGAACTTTGGTAAACAATAAATTAAGGGAGTACATAAGAAATATGTATTCCCTTTTTCACTGTTTGCAAAATAAATTTGAGAGTTGAATTAACTTTTGTACGATGTACTCCACAATAAAAAACCCTGTATCTGTTTACAGGGTTTTAACTTTTTTATAACTTGGAAAAATCAATCCATATCTTCTCCGTCATCATCGTCATCATCTCCATGTAAATAGGTCATTAATCCACCAAAATCGCCATAGCCACCTTGTTGAACTATTTTGCCATTTTCATCAAAAACAAAATATTCATAAAAATTAAGAACACCGGAGCGCGCTTCGGTGGAATCGGTGGCAGGAAGGGTGACTTGCCAATCTGCATAATAACGTACAGAACCATCTGGTTCTTTTGTATCCGGATTAACTCCAGGCAACAATACCAATGGGTCGGTGACTATTTTAAAATCATAATGTTCCCAAAGGGCTTTGTCCATTTTCATGATATCGTCCAAACTCAATGAATCCTTACCACCAAATCCTGTATCATTAAATACCAAACTGTCTGAGTAAATTGAGTAATCTAAATTTTCATTTTGCCAGCCATCAAGATAGGCCATTACGGTTTGTGAGTTTTTTTCGAAGGCTTCTTTGGCTGAATTATCAGCTTTGGGTTGACATGCCACCAAAAAGATGGACAAGCTACATAAAGAATAAATTAATTTCATAAAATTGTTTTTAAGTTAGTTTTGTTAATTGGGTTATGCATATCTTATTTGAAGCATAACATGTCTGTTCAATTGAATAGCAGCTATAATAAATGGATAATGAAACAAATCCATTTAAGATAAAGGATCAGTTTTGGAGTAAAGTAAATATACGAAATTCTTAAGTTATTTAAACATAAATGTTTTGGGTACAATCCAAACAAAAAAACCGCTCAGACTTGAGAGGTTTCTTTGATTGCGTTTTTTGTTAATCTTTTATCTGGAAAAATAGATATAAATTGCTATTACGGTGAGCGTAATCAAACCACCAACAAGTTTCACATGTTTCCAAGGTTTAATATCAACCTGTTTAGTGTATTCAATAATGTATTCTTCTTTTCTTGGAAAGAATTTCCCAATAATGAGCATGATTAAAATATTGGCCACAAACAGTATCGCCATGATGTGCAAATAATGCGGATAAGCACCCGCTTCCACCAATTTTAAAGCTTCTGGATCGGTAACACCTGACGCTTTTGCGGCCTCCATTGCGCTTTCAATCCGACTAGGGCCAATCCAAAATTGACTAATAATATACATTACAGACCCAGAAATAATTCCTATTTTGGCGGCAATGGCAGGAACTTTTTTGGTCATATATCCTACCACAATAATGGAAAGAATTGGTATGCTGTAAATTCCGTTAATTTCCTGTAGATATTTAAACAAGCTTCCCGCATTTTCAATTAAAGGCGCAATGAACATCGCCGCCAAGGCCAAACAAATACCAAATATTTTTCCATATTTGACAACTGTTTTTTCGTTGGCTTCATTATTGATATGCTGTTTATAAATATCTATACCAAATAAAGTTACCGAACTGTTCAACACACTATTGAATGAGCTCAAAATGGCACCAAACAGGACCGCCGCAAAAAAGCCAACAAAATATTTAGGCAATACTGCGCGAACCAATTCAGGATAAGCCAGGTCACTTGATGCCAGCTCTCCTTTAAAATAATGGTATGCAATCATGCCAGGTAATACCAAAATTAATGGGCCTAAAATTTTTATAAATGAAGCAAGTACCAATCCTTTTTGCCCTTCGGCCAAGTTTTTTGCACCCAACGCCCTTTGTATGATTTGTTGATTGGTTCCCCAATAAAATAATTGTACCAACATCATTCCTGTAAAAATGGTAGAAAATGGAACTTCCTGACCGAAGTTACCTGTTGAATCAAAGCGTTCTGGATTTGAAGACATCAAGGCATCCAAACCACCAAAAACAGAACCATCACCAATAGCCATCAATCCAAAAATTGGAATTAGCACACCACCAGTCAATAACCCAATGGCATTAATGGAATCTGAAACAGCTACCGCTTTTAGGCCACCAAAAATCGCATAAATTGAACCTACGATACCAATGCCCCAAATACAGATTACAATGGACGTGGAATTTGAAACATTCAACATGGTAGGAATATCAAACATTCCACTAATAGCTACTGATCCAGAATATAAAATCACAGGCAGCAAAACAACAACATAACCTGTTAAAAACAGTCCAGAAGTAATGGTTTTTGTTGCCACATCAAACCTATTGGCCAAAAATTGGGGAATGGTTGTCAAGCCGCTTTTAAGGTATCTAGGCAATAAAAATATGGCGGTAACGACCATGGCTATCGCCGCTAAAGTTTCCCAGGCCATGACCGATAATCCATCAGTATAGGCACTACCGTTTAAACCAACAATTTGCTCTGTTGATAAATTGGTAAGCAATAATGAGCCGGCGATCACTCCAGCGGTCAAACTTCTTCCTCCCAAAAAATAACCATCAGATGAGGTTTCGTCAGTTTTACGTGTTGCAAAATAGGATATTATAGCCACTAAAGCCGTAAACCCCACAAACGATAAGATTCCAATCATAGTAAATTAGTTAGTTAATGTAGTTTTATGCTTGAATAATTATTTGGGAAGATACTAAAAAAAAGATGCATGTGCATTTACCCTAAACCAAAAGGGCAATTATTTTCAAATTGATAAAGAATTAGGAGATTAGTTACAAAATTCGCAACAAAACGATTTTATATAGCAATCATAAAATTATTATTTTCGTGATTGCCTATTAAAACATAACATACAAAAAATCCCTCCAGATGAGGGATTTTTTGTATGTTATATTAAGCGCCGTTCATTCCGAATTGCTTCTTTTTTTCGCTTTGGCTGTTTGCGAGCTGACTTTTAAATTCAGCTAAACGTTGCAGTTCTTCTTTAATCTCTTGGCTTCTTTGTGCAAGCTTTTGAGATTTTTCTTTTCTAACCTGTTCATTCAACACTTTATGCTCATTGATTAACGCTTCTTTTTTTAAACGTTTTTTTTGTATTCTATCCTCTTTTAATTTTTGAAAATATTCGAAAGAATAAGCATAGATATACATGCCAATAAACAATAAAGCAATTGCCAATAAAATTATACCTCCGTTTTTCATAATAACTTAACTATTAAACAATTATTAAATCGATATTAGATATGGTTAACAAATAAATATAGATACAATGTTACTAATTTACACAATCTATTGAAAAAATACTAGTTTAAGCGTTAAAAATTAAGTTTAACATTGGAATATTGCAAAAAAATCGGATGATTTAAAGGAATATTATAAGCTTTTTTTAAAATGATCCAATCCCAATTTTAGCCAATTGTAATAGTCATCGACATTTGGCGTATATGCTGTAATGTGATTTAGCAATTGCATCTTATGATCTATCAAAACATAAAACGGCTGTGAATTGTTCTGAAAATTAATGGTCTGAAGCGTTGCCCATTTGTCACCAATGGTTTTTATTTTTTTTACAGTTCCATTGGGCTTTAAATATTCAAATTTTTCATTTTCCGTCAACTCTTTTCTATCATCTACATATAGTGAAATGATGATGTACTCTTTACTTAAAATATCATACACTTTAGAGGTGCTCCAAACGTGTTCTTCCATTTTCCTACAATTCACACATGCCCAACCCGTAAAATCCAACATTATGGGTTTGTTCTCCAATTTGGCAGCAGCTAAGCCTTCATCCAAATCTTTATAACAGTTTAATCCTAACGGGCATTCAGTGGCCTTATCATAATAACTGTAAAACAACGGTGGTGGAAATCCGCTTAATAACTTCAGATTTGCATATCTTGTATTTGATAGCCCTGGCAACAAATAGATAACGAAGGCAAGGGTTAAAATTCCAGTGGCAATTCTCCCTTTGCTTAATTTTTGTAATGGCCCGTCATGTGGAAACTTGATTTTTCCAAATAGGTAAAGTGCTAACCCTAATCCTGTAACAATCCAAAGTCCAATAAAAAGTTCTCGTTTTAAAAGCCCCCAGTGTTCAACCAAATCGGCATTCGATAAAAATTTTAATGCCAAGGCCAATTCTATAAATCCCAAAACCACTTTAACCGTGTTAAGCCAACCTCCCGATTTAGGAAGTGAGTTTAACCATTTGGGAAACATGGCAAACAACGTAAAAGGCAATGCCAAAGCGAGCCCAAAACCACTCATGCCCAATGTTAACTGGGTTGCGCCCCCATCGGTTGACAGTGAACTTCCAAGTAATGTGCCCAAAATTGGACCGGTACATGAAAACGACACAATGGCCAACGTTAATGCCATAAAGAAAATACCTATCCAGCCACCAATTTTATTGGCTTTACTATCCAGTGCATTGCTCCATGACGCTGGAAGTGTCAGTTCAAAATATCCAAAAAATGAAAATGCAAACACCAAAAATATAATAAAGAAAATAACATTTAAGGTCACATTTGTCGATACGTTATTCAGGAATTCTGGATCCAATGAATCTAAAACATGAAAGGGTATGCTCAATAAAAAATAAATGAGAAATATAAAAAATCCATATAAAATTGAATTTGCCATGCCCTTTTGGGTATTGCTCGCGCTTTTTGAGAAAAATGAAACCGTTAGCGGAATCATAGGAAAAACACAGGGCGTCAACAAAGCGATGAAACCTCCCAGAAAGCCCAATAAAAAAATGGTGAAATGGCTTTTCTCCTTGACTTCTTCAACTTTAAAGTTATCCTGTCCCGTAATATTCAAATTTAATTTTTCAGACAACAATTTGCTGTTTTCATCTATTTTATGTGTCGTTATACTACTTGAAGGTTGCTCAGATTGAACCAATTCAAAAATCAATTCCACTTCCTCTGGCGGTAAACATTTTTCGTCATCGCAAACCAAAAAAAACACAGTAGCCTTAATAGACTTCAAATCAGGTTTTAATAATGTAATTCGCTGTTCAAAAATGGCTTCATCGCTAAAGTTTTTTAGCTCAATTTGAAAAATCGGATCAAAATGTGGAGCAACTTGGGGTTCTTCGGTTTCGCCAATCAATTCATAATTTTGTTCCTGCTCAAGAAATGAAAACTCAGTTGGAATTGGCCCCAAAACATCCTCATCAAAGGTTTCCTGTGAAGGCAAGTGCCAGCCCTTTTCAAGAGTGGCCTTGGCTATTAAATTGTATTCCGTATCAGAAATTTTTTCAATAGATGTTGACCATTCTATAGGGTCAAAAATTTGGGCATTGGCCCAAGTGATTGAAAACAGGACAAAAAAGAAATTCAGTAAAAATCTATTCATTAGTAAACTATTTTACACCATCTCAATACCTTCTGAAAAAGTGGAAATGCATGTTAATTGGCAAATTTAACGGAACTCAGAAGATTAATCTTATAAAGATTTCATAAAGTTTATCAGGAGAAAGACCTGAAAAATATACTACTGGGCAACCTCTTTTATCACATAAACATAGACCGGGAAGTGGTCACTAAACCCATCTGAAAAACCACCGTCAGTCCAACTTCTAAAGGGATATCCTTTCCAGCGACCTGCTTTAGTGGTTAAATAATACTTATTGTAAATAAATGCTTTGTAAAACTTGTAAGTAGAAAAATCTTTGTCCAATAAAGGTTTGGTCATCAAAATTTGATCAAACAAACTCCAGGCATCTCTATAGGCCGTGGTGCCCAATCCCTTTTTATAAAAATTTTCATAAGGATTGTAAATCCCTTTTAACTGTACCTTTTCTCTGTCTTTTTCAGCTTTTAATATGCCCTTTATGCTCGCATTGATGGGATCATCGTTAAAATCTCCTATTGTGAATATTTTAGCATAGGGATCGATAGCTTGTAAAGAATCTATAATATGCTTATTTATCTTTGCTGCCGCCTCACGCTTAGATCGGCTTCTGGCCTCTCCTCCACTCCTTGACGGCCAATGGTTTACAATGACATGAATTAAATCTCCGTCCAGTTTTCCAGTAACCAGCAATTGATCACGGGTATATACACGCTTTTTTGTGATGTTGTCATAAATTTTAAGCTCATGTTTGCTTGTACTTATAGGTTTGAACAATGCTTTTTGGTATAGTAGCCCAACATCTATCCCTCTGGCATCCGGGGAATCAAAATGAACTATGCCATAATCTTTGTCCAATAATAAAGGATCATTTACTAAATCTACCAAAACACCTCTATTTTCCATTTCGGAAACCCCTATAATAGCTGGAGAGTTTTTAGCTTCATCAGTGCCAATATCTGCAATGACCCTGGCCATGTTATGGACCTTCATTTTGTAGGCTTCTTCCCTATTTGCCTTCATCTCCATTATTGGGCTGGCTTCATCAAATTTGGTAATATCATTGATCGTGTCAAATAAGTTCTCAAGATTATAGAACGCAATGGTATGTATCTTGAATTTCTTTTTTTCCTGTGAATGAGCGGTTAGAAAAGCGATTAGGGATATGGCAATTAGTAGCGGTTTCAATGTTTTCATTTAGTTGAATGTTATATTAACATTATTGTTATTACAAATTTACAGCCAAAAGTAGATATTTATTATAAATAATGTAAATTTGCTAGCCTTAAAATCCTACCTCTTTTAGGCTTATGATTATTAATTTTAAATTTACGTATGAAAAAAAATTATTTTATTTTCTTATTCGGAATTTTTTCATCTATCACACTGTTGGCTCAACAAACGCTCATTAAAGGAAGTGTAAAAGATGCCGTTACTCTTGAACCTATTGCCGATGTTTTGATTACCATTGAAGAAACCCAACAAACAACCAAAACTGATGCTTTGGGTGAATTTACTTTTTCGGCAAATGTGCCTTTGGGTGAACAAGTGTTGAGCATTTACAAAATAGGTTATGTCGCAAAGCGGTATCCTATAGTTGTCAACCAAGGAAAAACCGTAAACATTCAAGACATGACATTGGATATTGATGTGT
>DASWKU010000519.1:0-10499 GCA_036396455.1 Flavobacteriaceae bacterium | reverse complement strand
TCCCCAAGTTAAAGACCTCCCGCCAACATGATAGCCTCGCATCCAGTCAAAACGTCTTATTTCATTATAAGGGTGCTTAAAATCATCTACGAAAAAATGTTGATGTGCTTCATTGGTGGTGTAACCCGTTCTATGTTGTTTGTACTTTCGCTCTTTGGTTTCTCGGGTTGCCTCACCTCCATTTGGTAGATCCCAAGGGTCTAGATTGGCAGTAGGGTAATTTACAACATGTTTTACCATTGGGCCACGTTCAAGCACGAGGGTTTTTAAACCATTTTCACAGAGTTCTTTAGCTGCCCAACCGCCAGAAATACCGGTTCCAACCACAATGGCATCGTATTCTTCCTCAATAAAGTTTAGATTGTTAGTGTTCATTATCTTAAAGATATTAACCCGTTGTGCATTTTGAACAGATTTCCTCGATTTTTTCCCCTCCCTAAAGGGTGTGAATCGAAGAAATCTTCATTCCATCCTTTAGTCCCGATAGCTATCGGGAGAGGAGAAGAATGAAGATTTAGATACATATTAATTTCAAAATTATCAAAATGCACAACGGGTATATTAGTAATAAATTATAAAATTCGTAATTAAATGTCCTTAAAAATAAGGAATTCTCGCCAAATTAATTAATTTGCGGATTAATTATGTTCAATTTTTTTCAGTGAAGATAAATGTACAAAGAATAGCGCCTTTTAAAGCCGATGGCATAGTGTACCATGCCGATACTTGCTTGCCTCTTGTGGATGCTGTAAAAAGAAGAAAACTTAAATTTAAAGCTTTGGCACGGTATACCTATCCTGGAGACCGGTTGACAAAGGACACTCTTGGGCTGAATAGCGTAGGCTATTGGGATGCAAACGAACCGCAGGATTGGGGTCTGGATTGGCATAGGAACGAGGGTCTTGAAATTCATTTTTTGGAATCAGGGACCATGCCCTATGCACAGCAAAATAAGGAAATGGTATTGCATCCAAATTATCTTACGGTAACACGACCTTGGGAGGTACATAAGGTTGGAAATCCCGATATTGGCATTGGAAAATTCTATTGGATAATTTTGGATTTAGGAGTGAGAAGGCCTCATCAAAATTGGGTGTGGCCTGATTGGGTTTTATTGGCACCACATGATCTTGAAAAACTGACCACGATTTTAAGGCATAATGAAAAGATTTTATGGAAAGCCGATAAGCGTGTTAGGGACTGTTTTCAACGCCTTGGAAAGGCTGTGGATACCGATATTGATGGTAGTAATGCTTCTCGGATTAGACTTTTGATTAATTACCTGCTCATCTTGCTTTTGGATTTATTGATTGCCGAAGATGTTGAACTCAATGAACAGTTAACCGATAGCTCTAGGAGTGTGGAGTTGTTTTTAAAAGAACTTGACAACAATTTGCCCGAAGCATGGACCATTGAAAAAATGGCCCAATCTGCTGGCGTTGGGTTGACAAGGTTTACGCATCATTGCAAGCAGCTCACGAATTTAACGCCGATGCGTTATTTGATGATGAAGCGGTTGGAAATGTCAAAGCGTATTTTGTTGGAACAAGATGATATGAGTGTGAGCGAAGTAGCATTTACCTGTGGGTTTTCTACCAGCCAATACTTTTCGACGGTGTTTAAAAAACAGGAGAAATGTACCCCAATTGAATATCGCCAAAGGCAGTTGGTTTTGGTTTAAATGGTTGCCATTAGATTTGTTTAAATTCTTTCACTGAATAATTGTAAACAAAATAAACAGTACTATTTTATAAATTTCAACTTCAATTAACATCTAAAATTTTGATATCATGAAATCTAATATGAATTTAAAGAACATCACCTTTACCGTTTTTTTATTGCTCGTGATGGTGATTTTTGCCTGTGGTGAAAACAAAAAAGAACAACCAAAAGAAGAGATGGTCGAAGCCGAGGTTCAGTCCACGCCTTTTTTTAAATTGTCCTTGGCAGAATGGTCAATCCATAAGTTTATATTAGAGCAAAATGGCGATCCATTTTTGTTTGCTTCAATGGCCAAAGACATGGGTTTTGAAGGTCTGGAATATGTAAGTGGGTTATATACTAAAGAGATTGAAGCTTTGGGGTTTGATAAAACCATAGACTCCTTAAAAACGATGAGTGAGATTAATGGCATGCACAATGTTTTGATCATGATTGATGGGGAAGGGGATTTGGCCGATCCAAATGTGGAGGTACGAAATCAAGCCGTTGAAAACCATAAAAAATGGGTTGATGCCGCCCAAAGATTGGGATGCCATTCCATAAGAGTGAATACGTTTGGAACCAACGATCCTGAAATTTGGAAAGTAACGGTAGTTGATGGTCTAAGGAAATTATCAGAATATGCTGCAACCAAAAACATCAATGTGCTTTGTGAAAATCATGGTTGGTTATCGTCGGATGTTCCAAAGCTAATGGAGGCTATCCATACCGTCAATATGGGCAATTGTGGGACGCTGCCAGATTTTGGGAATTGGTGCGTAAAGCGTAAGGAGGGCTCACAATGGGGTGAGTGTCTTGAGGAATATCCAGATAAATATGAAGGTATCAAAATGATGCTGACTGCCGCTAAAGCGGTGAGCGCAAAATCCTATGATTTTGATGGGAATGGCAACGAAACCACTTTGGATTACCCCAGAATCATTCAATTGGTAAAAGATTCTGGCTACACTGGTTTTATAGGTGTTGAATATGAAGGCAATCGATTGGATGAAAAAGATGGCATTATAGCCACCAAAAATCTGTTGTTAAAGTCAGCAAAGGAATTGCACTAGCTTAAAATTAACTAACTAAACTTTTATATGAAAAAATCCACTCAATTTCAATTGTCCTTTATGATGTTCCTCGAATTTTTTATATGGGGAGGATGGTTTGTGACCTTAGGTTCGTTTTTGGGAAATAATTTAAATGCTACAGGAGCCGAAACCGGAATGGCATATTCCACACAATCTTGGGGCGCTATTATTGCTCCATTTGTTATTGGTTTGATTGCGGACCGCTTTTTTAATGCGGAAAAAATTCTTGGTGTGTTGCATATTATTGGTGCAATTTTGATGTACCAAATGTCGCAATCCACAGAATTTGCTACATTTTATCCTTATGTTCTGGGGTATATGATTGCCTATATGCCAACCTTGGCATTGGTCAATTCCGTATCCTTTAATCAAATGACAGATCCTTCAAAACAATTTCCTTTTGTAAGGGTTTTTGGGACCATTGGATGGATCGTTGCTGGCCTGATCATAAGTTTGATTTTCAAATGGGATTCTGAAGCGAATCTTGCCTCGGGAATGTTATCCAATACATTTACCATGGTTGCCATTGCATCTGCAGTTTTGGGTGTTTTCAGTTTTACACTTCCAAAGACACCACCGAAGGCAGTGAAAGGAGAAAAAGTATCGCTATCGGAAATACTTGGTTTGGATGCCTTGAAGTTGTTGAAGGACAGAAACTTTTTAATATTTTTTGTATCGTCTGTTTTAATCTGTATACCGTTGGCTTTTTATTATCAGAATATTAGCCTGTTTTTGACGGAATATAAAGTTGAGGATTCTACAGCTTGGGCGTCTTTAGGACAAATATCCGAAGTTGGATTTATGTTGTTATTGCCCTTCTTTTTTAAGAAATATGGATTTAAGAAAACCATTCTTTTTGGGATGTTGGCTTGGGGTATTAGATATGCTTTATTTACCTTTGGAAATGCAGGGGATTTATTCTTCATGCTCGCCATTGGTATTGCCTTGCATGGCATTTGTTATGATTTCTTTTTTGTATCAGGACAAATCTATACCGATTCCAAAGCTGGTGAAAAAATAAAAAGTGCTGCACAGGGGTTGATTACATTGGCTACCTATGGTGTCGGGATGTTGGTAGGATTTTGGGTTGCCGGACAAATAGCAGATAAAAATGTTCTTGCAGATGGCACCCATAGTTGGCATGATGTCTGGGCATTTCCAGCACTCTTTGCCATTGGTGTGATGTTGTTTTTTGCTGTATTGTTTAAAAAAGAAAATGTTGAATATAAAACGTAATATAAATTTTGATTTATGGGCACTAAAATTAAACTGGGAATTTTAGGTGGAGGAGGCGATTCTCTTATTGGAGTATTACATCGTATAGCTTCGGCGATGTACGACAAATATCAAGTCGTTGGCGGGGTTTTCAATCCCATTTGGGAGGAAAATATAGGCTTTGCCGAAAAAATCGGTTTGCCAACCAATAGAATTTATAAAGACTTTGACACCTTGATTGCCGAAGAATTGAAACTTCCTGTCAATGAAAGAATGCAGGTGGTGTCGATACTGACTCCAAATTTTCTGCACTTTCCAATGGCCAAAAAGCTATTGGAAAATGGATTTCATGTCATTTGTGAAAAACCTATGACCACGACTTATGAGGAAGCCAAAGTATTGTATGAAACCCTAAAAATGGCGAAGACGGTTTTTGCCGTAACCTATACCTATACGGGTTATCCCATGGTTCGGCAAATGCGCGAACTGGTCAAAGAAGGTGCTTTGGGAAAAATCCAAAAAGTAGATGCCCAATATTATCAAGGCTGGATCAATCATATCATTCATGATAAAGAAAAACGCTCGACCACTTGGCGACTGAACCCAGAAAAATCTGGAATAAGCTGTTGCATTGGGGATATTGGAACCCATGCCTTTGATATGTTGGAGTACGTTTCAGGATTAAGGATTGAATCTGTTTTGGCAGATTTAAACTATCTGTATGAAGACAATAAAATGGACATTGATGGTACCGTGTTATTGCGTTGCACCAATAATGTGAAAGGGTTGATTTGTGCAAGTCAGATCGCAACGGGTGAAGAAAACAGTTTTGTGGTCAAGATTTATGGCGAAAGGGCAGGATTAAAATGGGAACAGGAGAATCCCAATTATCTTTATTTAATGGAAGATGGAAAACCGCTACGGCTATTAAAACCAGGCCATTCTTATAACAGTGAACTTTCATTGGATGGCACTAAATTGCCACCGGGACACCCCGAGGGTATTTTCGACTCCATGGGAAATATTTATAAAGGTGTTGCAAAAGCGATCAACAAAGAACCTTATGACCATGGAGAATATCCAACCATTATAGATGGTGTGAGAGGCATGAACTTTATTGAAAAAGCCGTGGAATCCCATCAAAAAGGAAATGTTTGGGTTAATATTGAACATGTAGAAGATGAAAACCATTAAAGGGCCCGCCATATTTTTAGCACAGTTCATGGATGACAAAGCTCCCTTTAATTCCTTGGAGGGGCTATGCAAATGGGCAAGCGATTTGGGGTACAAAGGCATTCAAATGCCAACCTTGGATCCGCGATTGATCGATCTTGCCAAAGCCGCCGAAAGCCAAACCTATTGTGATGAGTTGTTGGGAAAAATCAATTCGTATGGATTGGAGCTTACGGAACTGTCCACCCATATTCAGGGTCAGTTGGTCGCAGTACATCCCGCCCATGATATCATGTTTGATGTGTTTGTTCCAGACCATTTAAAAGGAAAACCCAAAGAAAGGACCGCTTGGGCCATTCAGGAAATGAAACATGCGGCCATGGCCAGCAGACGATTAAAAACAAAGGCACATGCCACATTTTCGGGGTCATTATTATGGCCAGCTGTTCATCCTTGGCCCCAACAACCAAAGGGATTGGTGGATATGGGCTTTAAGGAATTGGCGAACCGTTGGTTGCCCATTTTAAATGTTTTTGATGAGAATGGTGTTGATGTATGTTATGAAGTGCATCCTGTTGAAGACATTCACGATGGCGATACTTTTGAGCGCTTTTTAGCGGCTACAGGCAATCACAAACGTGTCAATATATTGTATGATCCTTCCCATTTTGTGCTTCAACAATTGAACTATATTGAATACATCGACCATTATCATGAGTTCATCAAGGTGTTTCATGTCAAGGATTCCGAGTTTAACCCAACAGGGAAAAAGGGAACATTTGGAGGCTATAACGATTGGAGAGACCGTGCTGGACGCTATCGTTCACCAGGAGATGGTCAAGTGGATTTCAAAACCGTATTTTCAAAACTCACCGAATATGGTTGTGATGTTTGGGCCGTTTTGGAATGGGAATGTGTGATCAAAAGCCCTGAACAAGGCGCAAGGGAAGGTGCGCCATTTATTGCAAGGCATATTATTGAAGCAACTACCAAGGCATTCGATAATTTTGCAGGTGGAAACATCAATGAGAAGCAATTAAAACAAATATTAGGATTGTAATAACTAAAATAACACCTTTTAGATGAAAAAATTACTTACCATAATCAGTATTTGCGCCTTGATTTTTTCTTGTAACAAAGAAAAAAAAGAAATGGAACCAGTAAAAACAAGCACTGATGAAGTTGCAACAGAAACACAAGAGCCAACCAAACCTGAAGAGACCGAAATCTGGGAACCGAAACCTAAAGTGGTGACAGTTGACCCTGTAACCAAAATGCCTTCGGATGCCATTGTGCTTTTTGACGGTTCCAATTTTCATGAATGGGTTTCAGCCGTGGATTCCACGGAAGTGAAGCGGGCCTTAAATGGAGACCGAAGCATGACCGTTAAAGATAGAACGGGTGATATCCAAACCAAAAGAAACTTTGGCAATGTGCAATTGCATATTGAATGGCGTTCATCCCCAGAAAATACAGGATCAAATCAGAGTAAAAGCAATAGCGGTGTTTTCCTTCAGAACAGGTATGAAGTACAGGTTTTGGACAATAATGACAATGACACCTATGTAAATGGACAGGTTGGTTCAATTTACAAGCAATCCATTCCATTGGCAAAAGCGTCATCGAAAACTGGAGATTGGAATGCCTATGATATCATTTATCATGCACCCGAGTTTGATTCTGAAGGGAATAAAATAAAATCAGCTATCATTACGGTCTTGCATAACGGCGTGCTCATTCAAGACCATTATGAAATCAAAGGCACCACAGAATACATAGGTTGGCCAAAAAATGAAGTACATGGGAATGCGCCCATTAAACTTCAGGATCATGGCGATAACAGCCGTGTAAGCTATAGAAACATTTGGGTTAGGGAATTATAAATTTAATTAAATCATGATGAAGAATATGATATTACTGGTAATGTTAACATTAACATTTACAGCATGTAAACAAACCACTAAAGAAACAGATCAAACAGAGCCTGAAGCAATGAAAGTAGAAGAAACTAATCCAGAATCCGAATGGATCACTCTTTTTGATGGCACAAATTATGATAATTGGCGAGGCTATTTAAGCGAAGGCATGTATCCCGAATGGACCATTGAAGATGGTGCCATGGTGTTTACCCCAGATAAAAATAGTACGCCTGGAAATGGAAGTGGAAAGAACATCATCACAAAAAATGACTATACCGATTTCGTTTTATCGTTGGAATGGAAAATTTCCGAAGGTGGCAATAGCGGTATTTTTTGGAGTGTTTTTGAAGACCCAAAATTTAGTGAAGCCTACCAAACAGGACCGGAAATTCAGGTGTTGGACAACGAACGTCATCCCGATGCCAAGGCAAATCCTAAATTTCATCAGGCCGGTGCTTTGTATGATATGGTACAACCTGAACAGGATGTATGTAAACCTGCTGGAGAATGGAATTTGTGTGTTTTAAAGGTCAATCACAAAACCAACCAAGGTTCTGTAACCTTAAACGGCACCGAAATAGTAACATTCCCAGTACATGGTGAAGCATGGGACTCCATGGTGGCCAAGTCCAAATTTAAGGGATGGGAAGGTTTTGGTATGCACCACACAGGTCACATTGGTTTACAGGACCATGGCGATAAAGTTTGGTTCCGTAACATAAAAATACGGAAGCTATAGTTTTTTCCGTGCTATAATTGCAATTTTAAAATGGAGCACATTTGGGTGTTCCATTTTTTTTATCATAAATCGGATTATTGATAGATTTTAAAAATTAATGACCTCATAAAATACGAATATGATAATAATTTTAAAAAACAACTCACTTTTGTGCATGGAAACAAATTAATTTTTAGTTTTACACCATGTATTCATTAAAAAATAAAAATCGTATATCAGTTCCCAGTTTGCCAATAGGCAAACCCCGTCGCTAATGCTCATACTTTTCGGCAATATAGTAATTACGTAATTTTTTATTTTTCACCTTGAACAAAACATCACAAATAGTAGTCCTTCAAAATTCAGTTATTAGTTTTAATAACAAGTATCATGTGCGCAACAGTTTGCCACGTCGCCCGTAAGGGTACGTTTCTATTTTTGAAACCTAGGTGAGTCCGGTTTCGTTTTAAAAAATTCCAAGTCTTTATTAACTTTAAAAATTCAAAACCATTGAAATCATAAGATTTCATGAGACCATTGATAACATAATATTTAAAAAACAGATGAAAATTGTTATTGCCGATAAATCTCATAGCGTGTATGCCGAAATTATTTGCCAAACCATAGCAGAATCCGCAAGTGTAAGAGGCACGGGCATCGCTAGGCGTACTCCTGAATATATCATCACCAAAATGGAAAATGGCAATGCCGTTATTGCTTTGGATGGCGATAAATTTGTTGGTTTTTGTTATATTGAAAGATGGGGACATGGGAAGTTTGTTGCCAATTCAGGATTAATTGTACACCCAGATTATAGAGGCCTTGGGATTGCCAAACAAATTAAGCATAAAGTGTTTCAACATTCCAGAACCAAATTTCCGGATGCCAAAATATTTAGTATTACAACAGGTATGGCCGTAATGAAAATGAATACCGAATTAGGTTATAAACCTGTCCACTTTTCAGAATTGACAGATGATCCTACGTTTTGGGATGGTTGCCAAACCTGTAAAAACTATGACGTATTAACACGTACGGAACGAAAAATGTGTTTGTGTACGGGCATGTTATATGATCCAAACAAAAAGATTGTAGAGAAAAAACAAATAAAAGAAAAGGTATTTAAAAGGTTGAAGCATATTAAAGAGACCTTATTTTTAAAAAAAGACAAATAATGAATAATCAAGAAGCATCTAATAATTCTCTCCATTTGGGAGACCTGCCCGCCGGCAAGGCAGGGATGTCGCAAAGCGACAGAGAGGGCTTGAAAAAATTGGTATTGGCCTATAGTGGCGGATTGGACACTTCATACTGTGCAGTAAGTTTATCAAAAGCCGGTTATGAAGTTCATGCTGTAAGCATCAACACGGGCGGTTTTACCAAAGATGAAATCAAAACGATTGAAGCCAATGCCTATAAAATGGGCATTTCCACCTATAAAAATATTGACGCCATAGCGACATTTTACAATAAAGTGGTCAAGTATTTAATTTTTGGGAATGTGCTTAAAAATAATTCCTATCCTTTATCCGTGAGCGCAGAGCGTATCATTCAAGCCATTGAAATTATTGAATATGCCAAAAGTATTGATGCAGAATATATTGCCCACGGAAGCACTGGAGCAGGAAATGACCAAGTGCGTTTTGATATGATTTTTCAAACCTTGGCTCCAGATATTGAAATAATTACTCCTATTAGGGACAAAAAACTTTCTAGACAAGAAGAAATAGAATATTTAAAATCCAATGGAATTGAAATGTCATGGGAAAAATCTAAATATTCAGTCAATAAGGGACTTTGGGGAACTAGTGTTGGTGGTGAAGAAACCTTAACTTCTGAAAAACCGTTACCGGAAAGTGCCTATCCTTCGCAATTACAAAAAGAAAAAGAGGAAAAGGTAACTTTAACTTTTGAAAAAGGCGAATTCGTGGCTTTAAATAATATAAAAAATGCCCCTGAAAAAAATATTGAACTTTTAAACAATCTGGCCTCTGCTTTTGCCATTGGCAGGGATATTCATGTGGGAGATACCATTGTTGGCATTAAAGGCAGAGTGGGTTTTGAAGCATCTGCGGCCTTGATTACCATTAAAGCGCATCATTTATTGGAAAAACACACCTTGACCAAATGGCAATTGCAACACAAGGAATATCTGTCCAGTTTTTATGGCATGCACTTGCACGAAGGGCAATATTTGGATCCTGTAATGAGAAATATTGAAGTATTTTTGCAGAGCAGTCAAGAGCAGGTTTCTGGAGATGTAGTGGTTTCGTTAAAGCCTTATCATTTTAGTTTGGATGGCATCAGTTCAGGCCATGATTTAATGAACGCCAAATTTGGAAGTTATGGCGAAATGAACAAAGGTTGGACCGCAGATGAAGCCAAAGGATTCATAAAGATTGTTGGAAATCAAAATAAAATTTATCACCAAGTAAATTCAAAGGCATGATACAGGTTGGAATCATTGGAGGTGCAGGCTATACAGCGGGAGAACTGATAAGATTGCTATTGAACCATTCTGAAGCCCAAATCAATTTTGTTTACAGCACATCCAATGCTGGAAATAAGGTAAGTAAGGTTCATCAGGATTTAATTGGCTCAACCGATTTAGAGTTTGTGGGCCACATCAATCAAGAGGTTGATGTATTGTTTTTATGTTTGGGCCATGGCAATTCAAAA
>DASWKU010000518.1:0-10385 GCA_036396455.1 Flavobacteriaceae bacterium | reverse complement strand
AAAAATTAACGCATTTGGTATCGTAATAAATCCGTAAATTGGGTCGTTAAATATTTTGAGTTTGTTAATCGAATTCAAACTTCACGTTTTAATTATTATAAACTTAATTGATCCGTTGTGCATTTTGATAATTTTAAAATTTATATGGATTTAAATCTTCATTCCTTGCCTCTAATCCTAAAGGATGGAATGAAGATTTCTTTGATTCACCCCTCAGTCCCGATAGCTATCGTGAGGGGAAAAATCGAAGAAATCTGTTCAAAATGCACAATGGGTTTAATTATTATAAACAAATATACATGAACAATATAAATATTCTTTGGGTTGATGATGAAATTGATTTACTTAAGCCCCATATTCTGTTTCTCGAAAAAAAACAATACAAAGTCACGACTTGCCAAAGTGGCACCGAAGCACTCGAAATTATTGACGATGTGAATTTTGATATCGTTTTTTTGGATGAAAATATGCCCGGGCTCACAGGTTTGGAGACCTTAAACGAAATCAAGGAGCGACGTGCCAATCTTCCCATAGTGATGATTACCAAAAGTGAAGAGGAATACCTTATGGAGGAAGCCATAGGCAGTAAAATAGCCGATTATCTCATCAAACCCGTAAACCCGAATCAAATATTGCTGAGCCTTAAAAAGAATTTGGACCATTCACGATTGATTTCAGAAAAAACAACCTCCAATTATCAGCAGGAGTTTAGAAAAATTGCGATGGATTTGGCCATGGTAAACAGCTATGAAGAATGGGCCGATTTATATCAAAAATTGATCTATTGGGAACTTCAACTGGAAGATATTGAGGATGTGGGCATGACCGAGATATTGGAATCACAAAAAACCGAAGCCAATCTTCAGTTTGGTAAATTCATTGACAAAAAATATCCAACTTGGTTTGACAGGGGAATTGACGCACCAACCATGTCGCATACCCTATTTAAGGACAAGGTCGTTCCAGAGTTAAGCAAGGAACAGCCCACACTTTTGATTGTGATCGATAACTTAAGATATGACCAATGGAAAGCCTTTGAGCCCATTATTAATAATTATTACAAAAAAACATCGGAAACTCCATTTTACAGTATTCTACCAACGGCAACCCAATATGCCAGAAATGCCATATTTTCCGGTTTGATGCCATTGGAGATGGAGAAAATGCATCCCAATTTATGGAAAAATGATATTGATGACGGTGGCAAAAATTTGCACGAAGCCGAATTTTTGCAAGCGCAATTAAAGCGTTTGGGGCTTAACCACCTTCAGCACGAATATCATAAAATAACCAATTTAAAATCCGGAAAAAAACTGGTTGAAAACTTTAAAACACTGAAAAACAATGACCTTACGGTAATAGTTTACAATTTTGTGGATATGCTCTCCCACTCCAAAACAGAAATGGAAGTTGTCAAAGAGCTGGCTTCAAATGATAAAGCCTATCGATCCTTGACCTTAAGTTGGTTTAAAAATTCACCGCTTTTGGAAATGATCCAACAGGCACAACAATTAGGGTTTAAGCTCATTTTAACCACAGACCACGGCACCATCAATGTAAAAAGTCCTTCACGGGTGATAGGCGACCGTGACACCAGTTTGAATTTAAGATACAAAACAGGGAGGAGCCTTACCTATGAGGACAAAGATGTTCTTGCGGCCAAGGATCCAAAAGCTATTCATTTACCATCCATTACCATGAGCAGCTCCTTTATTTTTGCGAAGGGAGATGCATTTTTGGCCTATCCCAATAACTATAATCATTATGTAAGTTATTACAGAAACACCTATCAACATGGAGGTGTTTCACTTGAGGAAATGATCATTCCATTTGTGGTGATGAACCCTAAATAAATCCATGTAATGCAAATAAATCCGACGAAATACACATTTTTTTAGTTTTTTTCGATTTTTTTGTTTATACTTGTACCATATTTTTAAAATGACCTCATTGGAACTGACCTACAACATAACGGATATCGATCGCATTGCGGAAGCATTGCTTAAGCAGGTGTCTTCCAAAACCATTCTTTTTAAAGCTGATATGGGTGTTGGCAAAACCACCCTTATCAAGGCTCTGGTTAAAGCACTTGGAAGTGACGATGGAGTTACAAGCCCAACGTTTTCCATTGTAAATGAGTACAAGACTTTTAATGAAAGCATCTATCATTTTGATTTTTACAGAATTGAAAATGAAGAAGAAGCTTTGAATTTTGGAATAGAAGACTACTTACTGTCCGATGGCTGGATATTTATGGAATGGTTTGAAAAAATTCCCAATTTATTGCCGGCAAACAGTAATGTAGTGCGTATAAAATTGAATAAAAATGCCTCAAGAACCCTCAAATTGAGCCAAAACTTAATAATAAACAAACTAAATGCTATGGAACAACAAAATTTTTGATAAAATTTTGGCAACCTGCCATTAGAGAACGCCTAGATAGTACGGAAAAACCGTAATGTTTAAGGGGTCAATGCGATTAATTTTAACATTTGGTTAACTGGTTTTAAAGCCACTTGACTTTAAATTTGTAACAATTAATTAATTAAATCCCTTAAAATTATGAAAGCTAAAAAATTAGTACTGGCCATTGCGATCTTTGGTGGTGTGTTGTTTACAGTTCAAGCAACAAACCTAATAGATTTACATGGACAATCAACAACCCAAGTCGAAAAAGCAGCAATCAAGGTTCCAGGAGGCAATCAATAATCGGTCTTTGGTTCTTGGAAGTGTTATTGCTACTTTAATAGCTATAACACCTTTTTTGTTTACGTTGTATGAAAGTGTTCCGACTACAAAAGTTTGGGACACTTTTTTATTTACTTACAATAGTAATTGGTATGAAAATGCGAATGTAGTAGCATGGACATTGTCCAATAAACTGGTTCCCATCTATCTTTTGTTTCTTTGGTTTTTTACCTGCCGCCATTGGTGGTATCATGCCTTGTTGGTACCCATAGCTATGTATTTCTATCAAATTATCATAATTTTTAATGATGATTACAAATTTGCCGATACCAACCAATATTTATATTTGTTGCCTATTATGGCCATTGTAATTCCATCCATTTATTTAATTAGAGCCAAGATGTTCAATAAAATCAATGATGCCAACAAAACCATGGAGGAACTGGAAGATGAATTTAAATTTAAACCTAAACGATTTTTTGGAAAATTAAGGGATTACTTTTAAATTGGTAGTATTAAAATCAAAAAAATAGTTGTAATTTGAACTTTATATTACAACTTACATGGGCAAGTCATTATCACCTTTTACCAAAGCACAATTGCTTCCTCAGGAAGAAACCCTTGAAATTTTAAGAAAAAAAGGGGAACTTTTCATAGGCATTCCCAAAGAAACCTATTTTCAGGAAAAAAGGGTTTGTCTGACTCCCGATGCCGTTTCGGCATTGCTGTCCAATGGGCATCGTGTCATGATTGAGTCCGGTGCAGGAGATGGTGCCAAATTTACGGATCAGGATTATAGTGAAGCCGGGGCAGAAATCGTAAAAGATACAGCCAAAGTCTACTCATGCCCGATTATCCTTAAGGTAGAACCTCCCTCGTTGGAAGAGATCAAACTGATCAATCCACAAACCTTATTGATTTCTGCACTACAATTAAAAACACAGAGCAAACCCTATTTTGAAGCATTGGCATCCAAGCGTATTACAGCATTGGCTTTTGAATTTATTAAAGATGAACATGGCGCTTATCCAGCAGTTCGTACATTAAGTGAAATTGCAGGAACAGCATCCATACTTATTGCTTCCGAACTATTATCAAACATAAATGGTGGCAATGGTTTGATGTTTGGAAATATAAGTGGCGTGCCACCAACCGAGGTGGTTATCATTGGCGCTGGAACGGTTGGCGAGTTTGCTGCACGTTCGGCAATTGGTTTGGGAGCCAACATCAAGGTTTTTGATAATTCCATTACCAAATTGAGACGCGTGCAATCCCATCTTGGAAGACCGATATACACTTCTACCATTCAGCCAAAAAACTTGATAAAAGCCTTAAAACGTTGTGATGTGGCAATAGGCGCTATTAGAGGTAACAATAGGGCACCAATTGTAGTTACAGAACCCATGGTGCAGTGTATGAAAAGTGGCTCAGTGATTATTGATGTCAGTATCGATATGGGTGGTTGTTTTGAAACCAGTGAAATCACCACTCATGACAATCCAACTTTTGAAGTCAATGGCGTGACCCATTATTGTGTGCCCAATATTCCGGCACGTTACTCGAGGTCGGCATCGGTTTCCATAAGCAATATTTTTACGCCCTACTTATTAAAAATAGCTGAGGATGGCGGGATTGAAAATGCCATCCGTTTTGACCGTGGTTTAAAAAATGGGTTGTATTTTTACCACGGAATTTTAACAAACAAGTCGGTTGCCGATTGGTTTGATCTAAAATTCAGTGATGTCAACTTGTTAATTTTTTAAATACACATGAAGTTTATTCATCGTCTTGGTTACTATTTGGGAGGTTTCTCGGTGGGGCTTATTGTGCTTGCCTTTTTTTTAAGTGGAAAAAAAGCGTCTTGTGATTATGGTCCCAATGCCCGAACCATAAAAAATATATCTTCCAAAAAGATACGTTATTCAGAAAACACCAAATTTTTTATCATCACATACCGTCTGGATTCGCTTAAAGTTGAGGATTTGATTAGAACTGGTGATATTGATTTTTCTAAAAGCAAAACACACTTGGATTCTTGTAATATTTATGTCATTGAAAGCAAGCTCAAAAGTGAAGATGTAATCTTATCGGTAGAAAATTGCAAAGAACTTGCCACAATACAATCTATACGATTAAAATAATAGCCAAGCATTTAGTAGTATGTATAAATAATTGATTTGCAATGAATAGATTAACCACAAAGACCACTAAGTTTTGCACAAAGGTCACAAAGATTCAGGATGCTTATTTTAAATCCTTTGTGCACTTTGTGTAACCCCGAAGTGTCGGGGCTTGGTGTACTTTGTGGTTATTACTCTTTTGACCAAACGATTAAAAATAATCCATAGACTGATTGGTTACAGTAATTTTAAATCAAAATTTCCCTTGAACAATTCTTCAAAAATATGGCTATCACCACCGCACATGAGTGGTTATGAAATGGACTATATCCACCAAGCCTTTGAAACCAATTGGATCTCACCATTTGGGCCAAACATCAATGCATTTGAACATGACCTTGAAGTTTATTTAAATGAAAATAATCATGTAGCTGCCTTAAGTTCAGGTACATCTGCAATTCATTTAAGCCTCATATTATTAAATGTTGGACAAGGTGATGAGGTCATCTGTCAATCCAAAACGTTCTCCGCTTCGGCCAATCCCATTGTCTATTTGGGAGCAACTCCCATATTCGTTGATAGTGAAAAAGACACCTGGAATATCTGTCCCGAACAATTGGAAAAAGCGATTAAGGATCGCATCTCAAAAGGGAAAACCCCAAAAGCCATTGTTGCTGTGCATCTTTACGGCATGCCCTATAAAGTTGATGAGATTTCAAAAATTGCCCAAAATTATGATATTCCAATCATTGAGGATAGTGCCGAAGCTTTGGGTAGCACATTTAAAGGGAAGAAATGTGGCACTTTTGGTACAATGGCCATTCTTTCTTTTAATGGGAATAAAATTATTACTACCTCAGCAGGAGGTGCGTTGATCACTAAAAATACTGAATTGCTTGAAAAAGCGAAATATTTGGCCAATCAAGCTAAAGATCAAGCCATTGAATACCTTCATTCTGAAATTGGATATAATTACAGAATGTCGAACGTTTTGGCTGGAATAGGTAGGGGACAATTACAAGTGATTGATGAGAGAGTAAAACAACGACGCTGCAATTTTGATTTCTATGTAAAAAACATAGGCGAAATAGAAGGTATTACGTTTCAAAAAGAATCAATTGATTCTCATTCCAATCGCTGGCTTACCTGTATTCTGTTGGAATCTGAAGGCATTCGCGAAGGATTGAGACGCACTTTGGAACACCACAATATTGAAGCCAAACCCTTATGGAAACCCTTGCACCAACAGCCTGTTTTTAAGGATTGCCCAAGCTATCTCAACGGAGTTTCTGATGAATTATTTAAAAAAGGCTTATGTTTACCAAGTGGTTCCAATTTGAAGGATGAAGATTTGCAACGGATTGCCACCATAATAAAAAACTTTTTTGGCGTTTAATTCTATACAGATTCTTATAAAATGAAAGGTCATACATCACATAAAAACATTCTGATTTTCGGATCGGGTCCATTAGGTTTGATGACTTATGATGTCTTTAAAAATGATCCTTCAAAGTCATTTGAAGTCATTGGTTTTTTGGATATTGATGCCATTGAAGAACATAAAACCGTGGAAGGTTTAAAAGTTTATGATTTAAGCGAGGTTACTTCCGATTTTGTTGAAGAAAAATCCATTGAACAGATCGTTATTGCCGTCCAAAATGTGGAAACCGCTGTACTGCTTGATCGTTGTATTCAACTTTCCAACTTAAATCTCGACTTAAAGATCATTCCTCCCATTGGAGAATTTGTGGCACTCGAACAAATAAAAGATCTCAAAGTAGACGACCTCTTATCGATTAAGCCAAGTTTTGATATCAATCCAACCCTTATTGATACCTACGAAAATCAAGTTCTAATGATCACTGGAGCAGCAGGTTCCATTGGCAGTGAGTTGACAAAAATGCTGTTCCAATATGGACATAAAGCGTTAATATTAATCGACACCGCTGAATCTCCCCTTTACAATCTACAGCAAGAACTGATTCAAAAAGGAATTTCAAACTTTAAAGTTGTTGTGGCTGATATTAGGGATTACAATAGAATGGATCATGTATTCAATCTCCACAAACCAAAAGTGGTATTCCATGCTGCGGCCTATAAGCATGTACCGTTAATGGAGGAGCATCCTTATGAAGCGGTCCAGGTTAATGTGGTAGGCACCAAAAACATTGCCAGTTTATCCGTGAAGCACGGTGTGGATAAATTCATTTTTATATCCAGTGACAAAGCGGTCAATCCAACCAATGTGATGGGCGCTACAAAACGTATAGCTGAACTTTATATTAATTGTTTAAAAGGAAAAGGGCAAACCAAGCTTATTACCACGCGCTTTGGAAATGTTTTAAACTCAAGTGGTTCGGTTGTTCCATTATTCAAAAAACAAATGGATGCCGGTGGTCCAATAACAGTGACCCATAGGGCTATTGAACGCTATTTTATGACCATTTCTGAAGCGTGCCATCTCATTCTGGAAGCAGGTTCGATGGGCAACGGTGGAGAAATTTTTGTCTTTGATATGGGAAAACCCATCAAGATTTATGATTTGGCAAAATTGATGATCAAACTTTCCGGACATCGTTTTCCGGAAGATATCGACATCAAAATTTCAGGGTTGCGGCCGGGTGAAAAATTCAATGAAGAACTATTGACCAAGGATGAACACGCTAAATCTACCTATCATCAAAAAATAAGAATAGCGCAATCAAAACCATTACCCACAGAAGCTATTGAACTGAAGATTTTGGAACTTTGTGAGAAAGCTTCCAAACTTCAAAATTTAGAGCTTGTGGCTTCAATCAAGGCCATTGTACCTGAATATGTTTCCAATAATTCCATATTTGAGATTTTGGATTCAACGAAGAAGAAACTATAACTTTCGCCTTTCTTTTTCCGTTTTCAATAAATTGAGCTCCCTGTTGGTCTGTCCCGCAACCGAGGTATTCTCTTCAGCACGTCGAATCAAGTAGGGCATCACATCCTTAACCGGACCAAAAGGCACATATTTGGCCACATTGTAACCTTGGTCAGCAAGATTAAAGCTAATATGGTCGCTCATCCCGTAAAGCTGCCCAAACCACACGCGATTGTCGTTTTTTGGAATATTCAATTCATTCATTAAATCCATGGCCAAATAGCAACTTTGCTCATTGTGGGTTCCGATGAACAAGGACATATCGTCTAAGTGTTTTAGGACATACGTCATGACTTTGTTGAAATTGTCATCCGTAGCTTCTTTGGAGTCGCAAATTGGGGACGGATACCCTTTTTCTTCAGCTCTCTCCCGTTCTTTTTCCATATAAGCTCCCCTTACAATTTTTATTCCCATGCTAAAACCATCCCTTTTGGCACGTTTATGAAGTTCCTTTAAGTAATCCAATCGGTCCCAACGGTACAATTGCAAGGTATTATAAACTATGGGTGTCCCAGTATTATAAGTTCTCATCATTTCTTCAACCAAAGTATCCACAGCCTCTTGCGTCCAGGTTTCTTCGGCATCAATCAATACTTCCACAGCTTTCTCTTTTGCCAATTTACAAACCTTGTGGTAACGTGCCACTACCCTGCTCCATTCCTGTTCTTCATCGTTCGTAAAGAGTTTTCCTTCACTTTTCTTTTGGTACAGATAAAGACGTCCAAACCCCGTTGGTTTAAACACGGCTATGGGCATGGCTTCTTTTTCATCGGCAAAATTGATGATCTTCAATGTTTTTTCCATGGCGGCATCAAAAGAGCCTTCAATTTCCTGACCTTCCACCGAAAAATCCAAGACCGAGCTCACCCCCTTTTCAAACATTTTATCAATAACGGGCAAGCAATCCTCCTCGTTTACACCGCCACAAAAATGGTCGAATACGGTGGACCGGATCAATCCTTCTACAGGCAAGTGGGCCTTTAGTGCAAAATTGGTCGCCGCAGTACCAATTCTCACCAAGGGCTCATGGGATATCATTTTAAATAAAAAGTAAGCACGTTCAAGCTCTGAATCACTTTTTAACTGAAAAGCGATTTGGGTATTATCAAATAGATTATTTTTGGACATTTTGTAAAAAATTAATGCAAAAATATGGATTAAGAACCTAATATTTTATGAAAAACTGCTTATTTTCACGCCATATTCAAGGTTGCGTAAATTACCCGAAAATGAAAAATAATGACAAATAAAGAACTCTACGAATTTGCTTATAAATTTCTTTTAGAAAAAGAAGGAGTTACAGAAAGTTTGATAAAAGAACACTTTGAACCTGAATATAATAAACCTGATGATCTAAATACAATTTTTCAAAGACTTTGTGAAACTGCTCAAAATAAACAAATGAGTACTAAAGTAATTGGAGGTTCAATCGGCGGAGTTGAGAAATTACAAAAAATACTTTATGAATTTAATCCAAAACTAGTTTCAAAAGCATTTGAGAAAACTGAGTCTGAAAAGTTATTAAACATTATAATTTCAGAATTAAAACCAAACGGACAAATTCGAAGGACATCGAGAAGTATTTGGCCACAATTTTGTCAGTCTGTTATTGATTCCGCACATTTTCTAAACGAATTTGAAAGCGCTGAATCTTTTTATGAATGGGCTGAATTTTTCGCAAATGATGAGAAAGCCAAACCTGCTTTGCCGATGTTAATTAGTATTGAAATTGCTGGAATTGGATTTCCTTTGGCTTGTGATTTTCTGAAAGAAATTGGATTTTTAAATTTCGGAAAGCCTGATGTCCACCTAAAAGAAATATTCAAAGAATTAAATTTAATTGATCCAAATGAAAAATCAACAATAAAGCAAGATTATCAAACTTTAAAACTAATTGACAAAATAGCAATTGATAACAATATTACTGCATTTGAAGTCGATAAAATATTTTGGTTAATTGGAAGTGGAAATTTCTATTTGAGCAATATTAATATTGGGAGAAATAGAGATGAGTTTATCAATGAAGTAAAAATGCATTTTACACAACAATACCCATAAAAAATTGCTAAATTCAAAAAATATGATATTTATAAAACAAAATTATATTAATTTAAAACAGCGAAAAAGTACGTTTTCAAACCTGCAACTTTTTATGCTCTAAATGATAAACTTATTTATGAAATCAATACAGTCCAACACCTATACCGTTCACTTTAACGAAGCCTGTTATGAACAGTTGAATGCTTATTTGAAGACCCATCGCTTTTCCAAAATTTTTATCATTGTAGATGACAATACCCATGATGCTTGTCTTCCAAAATTCATGTCCAATTTGGAAACCAATGTCGCCATTGAAATCATTGAAATTGAAGCTGGCGAACACCATAAAACCATTGACACTTGTGTTGGGGTATGGAATGCACTTTCCGAGTTGGGTGCCGACCGCAAAAGTTTGGTCATCAACCTTGGAGGTGGTGTGGTTACTGACTTGGGTGGTTTTGTGGCCTGTACTTTTAAAAGAGGAATAAAATACATCAATGTGCCCACATCGCTTTTGGCCATGGTGGATGCCTCTGTAGGTGGAAAGACCGGGGTGGACCTTGGTCATTTAAAAAACCAGATTGGAGTGATCAATTCCGGGGAAATGGTGTTGGTGGACACTTCAT
>DASWKU010000517.1:0-3265 GCA_036396455.1 Flavobacteriaceae bacterium | reverse complement strand
ACATGAATTTTGATCCTACATTAATTAAAAGGGAACAGAAAGCCAATAAAATTTTAAACGTCTTTGATGCCTTTATACTTTTAGTGGGTTTTAAGTTGTATGCCTTCAAAAGTTCTAGAATTAAGGCATTATCCAGGGGGTTAATAATTTTCAAATTAAGTTAGCCTGATGAAGCATATTATAAAAAAAATATTGCCAAAAGCTTTAGTGGAGCAAATTGTGCTAAAAAGAAAGCGAAGTGATTTTAAGAAAAAGGGAATACAGGAAGTCTTTACCCAAATTAAAGAAACGGGTTACTGGAACAGTAAAGAAAGTCTATCCGGTAATGGCTCTGAATTGAACGTGACCCAAGCAGTTATTAGCGGATTAGAGCATGTTTTGTCCAAATTTAAAATTAAAAGCATGCTGGACATACCATGTGGGGATTTTAATTGGATGCAGCATGTAAACCTCAATGACATTGATTATTTAGGGTGTGATATCGTTCCATCCATAATAATGCAAAACAAAAAGGTGTTTGAGTCTAATGAACTAAGGTTTTCAGAACTGGATTTAACAAAAGACAACCTGCCACAGGTTGACTTAATTTTTTGTAGGGATTGTTTGGTTCATTTGGCCTATAAAGACATCTATAGGGCATTGGTGAATATTAAAAAGAGTAACAGTAACTATTTAATGGCTACTTCATTTATCAAAACTCCTGCAAATAAAGATATCATAACCGGTGATTGGCGCAGATTGAATTTTGAACAAGCTCCTTTTTATTTTCCACAACCTTTGTATATCATTGATGAAAAATATATTAAGAAAAACAGACAATATATAGATAAATCTTTGTGCCTATGGAAGATTGATGACATTAAATTGCCGTTTAGACTTAAATTATATTACTGGTTGACATAAAATTAAGTTCACATTAACAAATGTAAATTAAAGAGCATAAATTGATAAGGTGCAAATTGAATATCAAGTGTTTTAACTAAATTTAAAGCCTAAAAGGATCGATGTTGTTTAAAACCTCCAAACCCAAAATATTCTGCATTGGTTTCAATAAAACCGGAACCACCACTTTGGGGCAAGAGCTTAAAAGTTTTGGGTACCGTTTAGGGAATCAAATACAAGGGGAACTGCTTATTGATTCTTGGTATGGGGAGGATTTTAAACCGATATTAAAGTTTTGCAAAACGGCCGATGCTTTTCAGGATATTCCATTTTCGTTACCCTATACTTACCAACATTTGGATGCTTATTTTAAAGATGCCAAATTTATATTGACCGAGCGGGATACGGCTGAACAGTGGTACCATTCTCTAGTGATGTTTCATTCCAAACTCTTTGCCGATGGCCAAAGCGTACCAACGGCAGAGGATTTAAAGCGTGCCGCTTACCGATATAAGGGTTATACCTACAAAGCCTTTAAATATATTTATAACACCCCAGATGATGACCTCTACAATAAAGACGCTTTAATTAAATTTTATAGTACCTACAACAGCACCATCAAAGACTATTTTATGGGAAGACCTGAAAAACTCCTCTGTATCAATGTGTCAAAACCTTCTGATTATGTTACCTTGTGTGAGTTTTTAAATCAGCCCATTAGCAAACGCCATTTTGCATGGAAGAATAAAACGTCTGAAATTTAGGCTACCTATGATCACTGTCACCAAAACTTTTTTACCTCCACAAGCCGAATATCAGGCTATTTTAAAACGGGCCTGGGACACAGGATGGATGACCAATAGGGGTGATTTGGTGCAGGAATTGGAGTCGCAATTAAAAACTTATTTGGGAGTTTCCCACATTCTTGCCATGACCAATGGTACCTTGCCACTACAAATAGCAATAAAGGCTTTAGGTTTAAAAGGCGAAATCATTACTACACCCTTTAGTTATGTGGCCAGTACCAGCAGTATAGTTTGGGAAGGCTGTACCCCCGTTTTTGTGGATATTCACCCCGACTATTTAACCATAGACGAATCCAAGATTGAGGCTGCCATCACCTCTAAAACGTCCGCTATTTTAGTTACCCATGTGTTTGGAAATCCCTGTGATGTGGAGGCCATTGATGCCATAGCCAAAAAACACAACCTCAAGGTTATCTATGATGCCGCCCATTGTTTTGGGGTCACTTACAATGGGCAATCCATTTTTAATTATGGGGATGTGAGCAGCTGTAGCTTTCATGCTACCAAATTGTTCCATACCGGTGAAGGAGGCGCAGTATTTACAAAAGATAAAGTACTTTATGATAAATTGTTTTACCATCATAATTTTGGGCATCAAGGCCCAGAGACTTTTCAAGGCTTGGGCATCAATGCCAAAATGAGTGAACCCCAAGCCGCCATGGGATTGGCTGTATTGCCTTATATGGGAACTTTGTTGAAAGGTCGAAAAAAGGTATTTGCCATTTATAATAACGCCTTTGAGACTACCGGCCTGCAAACTTTAAGCATAAGGGTTGGCACAGCATGGAATTATAGTTATTACCCCGTTATTTTTAAGGACGAAGCACAACTTTTAAAGGTCAAGGCTTTGTTGGAGCATGAGCAGGTATTCCCTAGGCGCTATTTTTATCCTTCATTGAATACTTTAGATTATGTATCTGGCCATACCTGTCCCATTTCGGAATCCATTGCCTCAAGAATTTTATGTTTGCCCTTTTATCCTGAATTGGGACAGGACGACCAGCAACGCATTATCAACTTAATTAAAACCGTGCTATGAAAGTTGCCATCATGCAACCCTATGTGTTTCCCTATATTGGGTATTTTCAGCTCATCGATGCCGTAGATACCTTTGTGTTTTATGATGATGTCAATTTTATAAAAAGGGGGTGGATCAATCGCAACAAGTTGTTAATAAATGGGAAAGAAGGTATGTTCAGTATGCCCTTAAAATCAGCATCTCAAAATGATTTAATCAAAGACACCCAATTGGCCATAGATGGTATCTGGTTGAAAAAGTTTTATTCCACTATTGAACATAATTATTCAAAAGCACCGCATTATTCCTCAGTTTATGGATTAATTAAAACAGTTTTGGAAAGGGAACACAGAACCATTAGTGAATTAGCGATGTTCAGTGTGGAAATGATTAGCGATTACCTTGGGCTCAAAGCAAAGTTTGAAATCAGTTCTGTAGATTACCATAAAAATAATGTAAAACGTGGAATTGATAGACTATTGGCAATTTGCCATGAGGCAAAAGCTACAGTTTACATCAATCCAATAGGCGGGCAAGCTCTTTATTCGAAAAACGAATT
>DASWKU010000516.1:0-7888 GCA_036396455.1 Flavobacteriaceae bacterium | reverse complement strand
CCCTGGTAAGGTTCCTCGCGTATCATCGAATTAAACCACATGCTCCACCGCTTGTGCGGGCCCCCGTCAATTCCTTTGAGTTTCAATCTTGCGATCGTACTCCCCAGGTGGGTCACTTATCACTTTCGCTTGGCCGCCCAGGCCCTAAGGCCCGGGCAGCTAGTGACCATCGTTTACGGCGTGGACTACCAGGGTATCTAATCCTGTTCGCTCCCCACGCTTTCGTCCATCAGTGTCAGTACGTTGTTAGTGATCTGCCTTCGCAATCGGTGTTCTATGTGATATCTATGCATTTCACCGCTACACCACATATTCCAACCACTTCACAACGACTCAAGACGGCCAGTATCAAGGGCAATTCCACAGTTGAGCTGCGGGATTTCACCCCTGACTTAACCGTCCACCTACGGACCCTTTAAACCCAATGATTCCGGATAACGCTCGGATCCTCCGTATTACCGCGGCTGCTGGCACGGAGTTAGCCGATCCTTATTCTTACGGTACCGTCAGCCCCGCTCACGAGCGGGGGTTTCTTCCCGTACAAAAGCAGTTTACGACCCATAGGGCGGTCTTCCTGCACGCGGCATGGCTGGATCAGGCTCCCGCCCATTGTCCAATATTCCTCACTGCTGCCTCCCGTAGGAGTCTGGTCCGTGTCTCAGTACCAGTGTGGGGGATCCCCCTCTCAGGGCCCCTATCCATCGTCGCCTTGGTGCGCCGTTACCGCACCAACAAGCTAATGGAACGCATACTCATCTCTTACCGATGGGTCTTTAATATATCTATGATGCCATAAATGTATGCCATGGGGTATTAATCCAAATTTCTCTGGGCTATCCCCCTGTAAAAGGTAGATTGTATACGCGTTACGCACCCGTGCGCCACTCGCCGGCTCCCCGAAGGGACCGCTGCCGTTCGACTTGCATGTGTTAGGCCTGCCGCTAGCGTTCATCCTGAGCCAGGATCAAACTCTTCATCGTTAAATCTTTGGCCTTGCGGCCTTTTTGTCAACGACCAAAGGAAATCTTGTTCTCGGTACCCAAAATGGCTTGTTCTCTTTTTGTGGGCGGCACCGTTGCCGGTGGCGCCCTACGCTGTCAATTCAATATGTCAGTGAACTTTCTTTTGCTTTACTTATGGCCTTTCCTCCTTAAGCGGGTGCAAATATAAAACCCTTTTTCAAACCACACAATCCTTTTAACTGTTTTTTTGAGCAAAATTTATTGTTGGCAACAAACAAATCCTATAAGAACTTTTTCACAAAACAGGTCTTGTTTTGAGCGTGCAAATATACATCTCTTTTTTTCTTAATATCAAAATTTTTTTTTGGTTTTTTTGAAGATTTTTTTATGGTAGTTGGTTGTGAACTATTTAGGGCTAAATTTTTAATATTTAATTTAAAACAAATCATTTTCAAACCCAATGATTGACAATAGAATTCATACAATAATATATTGTGGGAGTGTATTTATCGTACTATCTTTGTCAACTAAAATTTATCTAAGTTTTTAAATGATTCATATTACCTTACCTGACGGAACTGTTAAAACATTTGAAAAAGGAGTTACTCCAATGGAAATTGCAAAACAAATTAGTGAAGGACTTGCAAGACAAGTTATTTCAGCAAATTTTAATAATATTACCGTTGAGACTTCCACACCTTTATATAATGATGGCTCATTAATATTATATACCTGGAATGATAAAGAAGGAAAAAAAGCCTTCTGGCATTCGTCTGCACATGTATTGGCCCAAGCTTTGGAAGAATTGTACCCTGGAGTAAAACTTTGGGTGGGACCAGCTATTGAAAATGGTTTTTATTATGATGTGGATTTAGGCGAACATTCAATTTCCGAAAAAGATTTTAAGGCCATTGAAGACAAAATGCTTGAAATAGCAAGGGCAAAGCATGATTTTAAGATGAGGTCTGTTTCCAAAAAAGAGGCACTATCATATTATAAAGGGAACAACAATTATAAAGTTGATCTTATTGAAAATTTAGAAGACGGAACCATTACCTTCTGTGACCATTCTACATTTACCGATTTATGTAGAGGTGGCCATATCCCAAACACAGGTTTGATTAAGGCTGTAAAGATTATGAGTGTGGCTGGGGCCTATTGGAAAGGTGATGAAAAGAATAAACAATTAACTAGAGTTTATGGCATTTCATTCCCTAAACAAAAAGATTTAACCGAATATCTTGAGTTACTTGAAGAAGCAAAAAAGCGGGATCACCGAAAATTGGGTAAGGAATTGGAACTGTTCACATTTTCGTCCAAGGTCGGTCAAGGTTTACCTCTTTGGTTGCCTAAAGGAGCTGCATTAAGAGAGCGTTTAGAAAATTTTCTTAAACAGGCCCAAAAAAAAGCAGGCTATGAAATGGTCGTAACACCCCATATTGGCCAAAAGGAATTGTATGTTACCTCTGGGCATTATGCCAAATATGGGGCAGATAGTTTTCAGCCTATAACCACTCCAACTGAAGGTGAGGAATTTCTGTTAAAGCCGATGAACTGCCCACACCATTGCGAAATTTATAATACCAGGCCTTTTTCATATAAAGAACTCCCTAAACGTTATGCTGAATTTGGTACCGTATATCGATATGAACAAAGTGGTGAATTGCATGGATTGACAAGGGTTAGAGGTTTCACCCAGGATGATGCCCATATTTTTTGCACTCCCGATCAACTGGACAAAGAATTTAAAGATGTTATAGATTTGGTGCTTTATGTTTTTGGATCTTTAGGATTTGAAAACTTTAGAACACAGGTTTCTGTAAGAGATCCTGAAAATCCTGACAAATATATTGGAAGTCTTGAAAATTGGGAAAAAGCTGAACTAGCTATCATTAATGCTGCTGAAGATAAAGGTCTTGACTATGAAATTGTGACTGGTGAAGCTGCTTTTTATGGTCCAAAACTGGATTTTATGGTGAGAGATGCTTTGGGTAGAAATTGGCAACTTGGCACCATACAAGTAGATTATAATTTACCTGAACGCTTTGATTTAACCTATAAGGGTAACGATAACGAACTCCACAGGCCCGTGATGATCCATCGGGCACCATTTGGAAGTATGGAACGTTTTGTAGCCATTTTATTGGAACATACTGGAGGAAATTTCCCATTATGGCTAACGCCGGAACAAGCTATCGTGCTGCCAATAAGTGAGAAATATGAAAAATACGCAGAAAAAGTTTTAAATTTGTTAAAAAATAACGAAATTCGCGCCCTCTTTGATAACCGAAATGAAACCGTTGGGAAAAAAATCCGTGAAGCAGAAATGAACAAAATCCCATACATGATCATTATTGGTGAGAACGAAGAGGCAGAACAAAAGATAACCGTTCGTCAGCACGGTGGAAATGATTTGGGCATGATAACAGTAGATGAATTTTCCAAAATTGTTGATGAAGAAATCAAAAAAACATTAAAAATCTTTAAAAATTAAGTTTAACTAAATATATACAGCCATAGCAATACGTAGAAGCAATAACCCTAGGCGGGTTGAAAAAGAGGATCAACATAATATAAACACAAAAATTAGAGCCGAAAAAGTACGATTAGTTGGCGATAATGTTGAAGTAGGTATTTACCCAACAAGGCAAGCCTTAGCAATAGCGGAAGAACAAGAGCTTGATTTGGTGGAAATTTCACCTAAAGCCGATCCTCCGGTATGTAAAGTTATGGACTATAAAAAGTTTCTTTATGAACAAAAGAAACGTGATAAAGTTTTAAAGGCCAAAGCATCAAAAGTAGTATTAAAAGAAATCCGTTTTGGTCCCCAAACAGACGATCATGATTATGAGTTCAAAAAGAAACATGCCGAAAAGTTTCTTAAAGATGGAGCAAAGTTAAAAGCTTTTGTGTTTTTTAAAGGTCGTTCCATCATTTTTAAAGAACAAGGTCAAATATTGCTGTTGAAATTAGCTCAAGATCTTGAAGAATATGGCAAGGTAGAACAAATGCCCAAATTGGAAGGCAAACGTATGATCATGTTTATCGCTCCAAAAAAAGTAAAATAACTTCGACTCTGCTCAGTTACCATACTGAAGTTGAATTGAAAATTTATAAAGATAATAAGCGAAACGTAAATAAAACCTAGGAGAAAATGCCTAAAATGAAAACTAAATCAAGTGCCAAGAAACGTTTTAAACTCACTGGTACTGGTAAAATTAAAAGAAAGCACGCTTTTAAAAGTCATATCTTGACCAAAAAATCAAAAAAGCGCAAACTTGCTTTGACTCATGATACTTTAGTACATAAGTCTGATGAAAATAATGTTAACTTAATGCTACGTTTAAAGTAACATTAAACTAACTGGTTAAAACAATTTATAAACCCTGGAGTTAGGCCAAAAAAGAATTCAGAATTCAGAATTCAAAATTCAGAATTGTTGGATCGCCTACTACAAAAAAACAATTAAGAAATGCCAAGATCAGTAAATTCAGTTGCAAAAAGGGCCAGAAGAAAAAAGGTTCTAAAACAAGCAAAAGGTTACTTTGGAAGACGTAAAAACGTCTGGACAGTAGCAAAAAATGCGGTTGACAAAGCGATGCAATATTCGTACAGAGACCGTAGAAACAAAAAAAGAACGTTCCGTGGGTTATGGATTATGCGTATCAACGCTGGTGCAAGATTGCATGGAATGTCCTATTCAAAATTGATGGGAAAACTTAAAGCCAATAATATTGAATTGAACCGCAAGGTTCTTGCCGATTTGGCCATGAACAACCCAGAAGCCTTTGAAGCCATAATAAACAAAGTTAAATAGGGCGTTTGCCTAAACAATAACAACAATTCGCTTATAAAAATCCGATTCTGTTCAGAATCGGATTTTTTTTTGACCAATAGTTTCAATTTATATAATTATCTTTCTAGTCTAATTAAAAATTAATTTTCATGAACCGAATTTCTATTATTTTAACCCTATTCATTTTTATTTCCTTTAACTCATTTGCTCAGGATAAAGAAGAAAAAGAAAAACCTTGGGACGTTTCCAATCCAGAAGGTAATTGGGATTTTAAGGAACTGAACATTTCAACAACTGAAGGCACTTGGATGAATCTGGACGTGAGCCCCGATGGAAAAACCATAATCTTTGATATGTTGGGAGACCTTTATAAAATGGATATTAAAGGTGGAAAAGCAACAGTACTGCGAGAGGGTCTGGCCTTTGAAGTCCAACCACGTTTTAGTCCAGACGGAACCCTGATTTCATTTACAAGCGACGCTGGTGGTGGAGACAATATTTGGATCATGAATGCCGATGGTAGCGATGCCAAACAAGTAACCAAGGAAGATTTTAGACTTCTGAATAACGCCATTTGGACGCCTGATGGAAACTATCTCATTGCACGCAAACATTTTACTTCACAGCGCTCTTTAGGTGCTGGAGAATTGTGGATGTACCATAAAACAGGAGGAAGCGGCATACAGCTCACCAAACGAAAAAATGACCAGCAAGATGTGAATGAACCAAGTATGTCTCCAGATGGAAAGTATCTATACTATAGTGAAGATGTGTATCCAGGTGGATTTTTTCAGTACAATAAAGATCCAAACAGTCAAATTTATGTCATCAACAGATATGATATGACCACTGGTGAAATAGAAAGACTAACGGGTGGACCTGGTGGTGCAACTCGCCCACAAATTTCTTGGGATGGAAAAAAATTGGCCTTTGTAAAACGTGTCCGCACAAAGACGGTTTTATATCTGCATGATTTAGAAACAGGTGAAGAATGGCCAATTTATGACCAACTCAATAAAGACCAACAAGAGGCATGGGCAGTTTTTGGGGTTTACACTAATTTTAATTGGATGCCCAATAATGAAGACATTATCATTTGGTCAGGTGGAAAAATCAATAAAATCAATACAAAAACCTTGACCGTTACCAACATTCCGTTTCAAGTTGATGCCAAAATGAAAGTTGCAAAAGCAATAGAATTTGACACCCCTGTTGCCCCAGAAACTTTTGAAGCAAAGGTTATAAGAAATGCAGTAACCTCTCCCGACGGTAAAACACTTGTATTTAATGCATTGGGGCATTTATGGATTCAAAAATTACCTGATGGAAGCCCAAAACGATTAACATCTGGAACCGATTTTGAATTTGAACCGGCATTCTCTCCAAGCGGAAATGAGATTGTTTATGTCACCTGGAATGATGAAAACCTTGGTGCCATTTTTAAAATTCCTGTAAAAGGTGGAGATCCAACAAAACTTTCAACCCAAAAAGGAATCTATAGAAACCCTTCATATTCGCATAATGGAAAACATATTGTTTATATGAAAGAGGAAGGCAACAATGAACAAGGCAGGACATTTGATAAAAACCCTGGCCTTTATACCATGAATGCTGATGGAACTCAAGTCAAATTTATTACCAAAGATGGTGATTATCCAATTTACAGTGCTGATGATACACGAATCATTTATCAGGCCGGTGGTGTATTTTTTGGAGAACTGACAAAAGAACTGGTAAGTGTCGATGTTAACGGTTATGACAAACGCACCTTGGTCAAGTCTGAACATGGCAATAGACTGGTTCCAAGTCCAGACGGGAAGTGGTTGGCCTTTATGCATTTATACAAGGTATATATCGCGCCCATGCCACAATCGGGAAAAACATTGGACATGACCGATAAAACAAAATTCGTTCCGGTGACCCAATTATCAAAGGATGCCGGTATCAACATCCATTGGTCAAGTGACAGTAAAATACTTCATTGGACGTTTGGCAATGAATATTTTTCAGCGGAAGCTTCAGAAAACGCTAAACTTGTTGAAAATGGAACGAAGGTTGAACTTGAAGTAAAAACAGATAAACCCGATGGACGTATCGCCTTTACTGGAGCGAGGATTATTACCATGGAAGGTGATGAAATTATTGAGAATGGTACCATCGTCATCAATGAGAATAAAATTGAAGCTATAGGCCATGTTTCAGAAATCATTATTCCTTCAGATGCAAAAGTCTATGATGCCACTGGAAAAACCATCATGCCGGGTATTGTTGATGCCCATGCCCATATTGGTGGTTTCCGTTATGGATTGACCACCCAAAAACATTGGCAGTTCTATGCCAATTTGGCCTTTGGTGTTACCACTTCTCACGATCCATCAGCAAATTCCGAAACGGTTTTTGCACTTTCAGAGTTGCTTAAAAATGGTAGTTTAGTTGGACCCCGCCTCTACTCCACCGGTTTTATTCTTTATGGAGCTGAAGGTGATTTTAAAGCCAGTATAAACAATTTGGAAGATGCACGTTCCTCCATAAGACGGACCAAAGCCTTTGGGGCACTATCAGTCAAAAGCTATAACCAACCAAGACGTGACCAACGTCAACAGGTTTTGCAGGCAGCACGTGAAGAAGGCATATTTGTAGTTCCGGAAGGAGGTTCAACATTTTACCATAACTTAACCATGGTCATTGATGGACATACCGGTGTTGAACATAATATTCCTGTAGCTCCTGTCTATAAAGATGTTTTGGAACTTTGGGGACAAACAAATGTAGGCTATACTCCAACCTTAATAGTAACTTATGGTGGGGTCAATGGTGAATATTATTGGTATGAAAAGACCAAGGTTTGGGAAAATGAAAAGCTGTTGAAATACACGCCAAGAGGCATTATTGATTCACGATCAAGATACCGTACGATGGTACCAGATGAAGAATATAAAAACGGACATATCCTTGTGTCTGAAACCTGCAAAGCTTTAAGCGATGCCGGTGTGAAAATTAATCTGGGGGCACATGGCCAACTTCAAGGTTTAGGAGCACATTGGGAATTATGGATGCTTCAACAAGGTGGGATGACCAATCATGAAGCCCTAAAAGCAGCAACAATCAATGGAGCAAATTATATTGGAGT
>DASWKU010000515.1:0-1966 GCA_036396455.1 Flavobacteriaceae bacterium | reverse complement strand
TTATTCCAAAAATTTGTCTAAAATTACAACCATCACAAAGAAAAACGAAAAAAAAAAAAAAATCAATTTATCTATTAATTGGTAAGCCTTTACGCTTAATAACTGCTTGACAACGTTTTGGCATATCTTCTACAAGCTTTGAAAGTAATTTTTGGTCTAAATTTTCCCATCCATCTTTTAGTACTTTGAATAACTCTTCTTTGGTTGAACATTTTCTATCGGCTAAACTTTTGTCCAATAAATGCCACAAATTCTCAATAGGATTAAGATCCGGGGATTGAGCAGGCCACCACATTGTGTGAAAATGCTGTTCCTTTAAATATTTTTTGATTATCTTTGCAGTATGTTTTGGATCATTATCATGGAAAATAAAATAATTTTTTCCCCAAATAATTTTTCACTGGAAGGTTGCATGTAATCTTCAAGTATTTTTTTGTATTGTTCTTTCTTCATAATACCATCAACCTGATATAATTGTCCTACACCATTACTTGCAAAACATCCCCACACCATTATCTTCTGGTCATGCTTAACTGTGGCCTTTAAGCACATTTTATGAAATCTTTCAGAATTTAATCTCCAAATTTTTCTTTTATTACTGTATCTGAGTGTATATGGGCTTTCATCTGAAAATAAAACGGTTCTCCACATGTTTGCTGTCCATCCAACATGTATTTTTGCCCATTTAAGCCTTAAAACTTGGTTTTTTTTACTAATAAATGGTGTTCTAACTTGTAAATGTGACCTAAACCCATATCGATGAAAAATATTTCTCACTGTTTGAACACATACTCCCAAATTGTTATCTTTTTTAATTTGTTTAGCTGTATTAAGTCTTCTTTTCTTCATATTGATAAGAATATGTCTTTCATCACGCTGAGAAAGTTTTCTTTTTCTGCCACGAATAGTTTTGATATTATAAACTTCGTCCTGTTTGTTTTTGTTGAGAAATCTGGAAATTGCAGATTGGCTGCAACCTATCTTCTTGGATATAGCTGTTTGTGTTAATCCACTATCATAATAGGCTATTATTTGACCTTGTTGATATTTTGTTAACTTTAAATGTGTCATTTCTCTTTCCATATACAAGTTGTAAGGTTAAATTTATTTTGCCCGAATTACAGTAAAATATACGATAAGAGTTACTTTACACACTGATGAATAAATAATGTTTAAAAATCAATTTTAGCAACTATTTTTACTTTAATGGATGTGTATCTGTTTTATATTTTAGCTATATAATCCAATCTTTTTTTGTTAAGAAAATAACAGTAAAATGATTTTTTCAAAAAAAAAAAAAAATTAAAAAAATCCGAAAATTATGCGATTATTTTTGTGCGGAGTGTATATGGCCCAATTTTTAAACTCGTTTACCTTTTTTGACAAATTTCAAATCTCTATTTTTTGATCTTATTTTTGGATATGTTGTGTATATTTACATGTTATTTATTTTCCATATGCTCAGAGACCATAGAAATGCAAAACAAGTTTTTTAGGAGATAAGAAAAAAATTTAAAAAAAAAAATTATTTCTTCAGATGGAAGCCAGTGCATCTAAAAGAATTAAAGTTTATAATACAAAAAACATACCAAGTATATTAGATGATACTTTAGAATCAGTTAAACATTATTATCCTAAAATAAAGGAATGGAAATTCAGAAAAAATCGACAGTCAGAAAACAAAACAAAAATCATTACATCCATTAAAAAACTTCTTCAATATATAGCAGGTTCTGAAGAAATGTATTCATTGTTAGTTGAAGATCTGATGTTTATGTCACAAAATACATGTTACCACAAAATCATTAGTGATATGGCCACAGTAGCTAACCATTTACAATCACATGATAAATTCTTAATTTGGCAATGTGTTATACCGCATTTCAAATGTAAAAAAATGAAAAACCAATTTAATATTTCAAAAACTTCCTATATTTCTAAAAAAAAAAAAAAAAAAATTTTATTT
>DASWKU010000514.1:0-2323 GCA_036396455.1 Flavobacteriaceae bacterium | reverse complement strand
AAACGGTATCATTTGTACCGATGGAGGCGCTTATAGACTTTTAATGACCGACCATAAATATTATGAAGATAAATATTTGGCGGCAGCGGCAACTATTAAAGCCGGTATCAATCAGTTTTTGGATAATTATTCCGAAGGGGTTTATGGTGCCATTTCAAATGGATATCTTAATGAAACCGATTTAGATAACGTTTTAAGAGGTGTTTACAGGGTCATGTTTAAATTGGGAATGATGGATGCTGATACTAATAATCCGTACAGTGACATTGGAAAAACTGAAACTGAAGACCCTTGGTTAACTCAAAAACACAAGGATTTAGCCCTTTTGGCAACACAAAAATCAATTGTATTATTAAAAAATGACTCAAAAGTACTTCCTCTTCAAAAAGAAAAACTTAAAACCATTGCCGTGATTGGCAACAATGCAGATGGTGTTTTTTTGGATTGGTACAGTGGGACACCTCCTTATACTGTTACCGCATTGGAAGGCATAAAAAACAAAGTTGGTGGCGATGTAGACATATTATATACCCCAAACAATACAGATGGTTTAGCAGTGGAATATGCCAAAAAAGCAGATGTAGCCGTTGTATTGGTTGGAAATCACCCAACATGTGATGCAGGCTGGGCCAAATGCCCAAAACCCAGTAATGGAAAAGAAGGCGTTGATAGACAATCGTTAACATTAGAGGAAGAAGATTTAATCAAATTGGTGTATCAGGCAAACCCCAAAACCGTAGTAGGTTTGATAAGTAGTTTTCCGTACGCCATAAGCTGGACACAGGAACATGTTCCTGCCATTATACATATAACACATAATAGTCAGGAATTGGGAAATGCATTTGCCGATGTTTTGTTTGGTGACTATAACCCCGCCGGTAGATTGACCCAAACTTGGGTAAAGTCCATTACGGATTTACCCGATTTTTTGGATTACGATATCACCAAGGGCAGGACCTACATGTATTTAAAAAAAGAGCCCCTCTATGCTTTTGGATATGGTTTGAGCTACACCACATTCAACTATTCCAGCTTAAAAACAGATAAAAACCAGTTGATGGATAAGGACAGTATAACCGTCAGTTTCAGTTTGAAAAACACGGGAAAAATGGATGGTGAAGAAGTTGTGCAATTGTATGTAAGGCACCTTAATTCTAAAATACAAAGACCCATAAAAGAGTTGAAATCTTTTCAAAGACTATTTTTAAATGCGGGCGAAACCAAAACAGTTTCACTGACTTTAAAAGCTAAAGATTTAGAATACTGGAATACCAATACACAACAATTTGAACTTGAAAATGATGCCTTTGAAATACAAATTGGGAAAGCTTCAGATAAAATTCTGTTGACTAAAAAAATGACAATTCAAAAAAAATAAAGTCGAATTACCATGAAAAATAAATCAAGTTATATAACAGCAAGTGTATTTGCCATCATTGGGCTCACGTCGTGTAAAGATGAACCCAATAATCCCATTGAAAAAACAATGAAAGAAACCATTTATCAGGCCAAAGATTTTGACCCTTCAAAATTTGAAGCAAAGATTGATTCCCTGGTATCAAGCATGACACTTGAAGAAAAAATAGGCATGTTGCATGGCAATAGCATGTTTGCCACGACTGGGGTGGAACGTTTAGGCATTCCGGAATTAAAAATGGCCGATGGGCCCTTGGGGATCAGGGAAGAAATTTCCAGGAACAGTTGGGCAACTGCAGGTTGGGACAATGATTTTGCGACGTATTACCCTGCTGCCGGGGCCGTGGCAGCGACCTGGAATCCGGAATTGTCATATACTTTTGGTAATAGTGTTGGGCAAGAAGCTCGTGCCCGTGGCAAAGACATGATCTTGTCGCCTGCTATCAATATTATTAGAACACCCCTTGGAGGACGCACATACGAATATTTTACAGAAGACCCCTTTTTAAATAAGAAGTTGGCGGTTCCATTTATCATTGGCATGCAGGACAACGACGTTATGGCCTGTGTAAAGCATTTTGCAGTGAACAATCAGGAAACCAACCGCGGCACGGTAGATGTACAGGTAGATGAACGTACCCTACGTGAAATCTATTTGCCAGCCTACAAAGCAGCTGTCACTGAAGCCAATGCCTATAGTTTAATGGGGGCCTACAACAAATTTAGGGGCGATTATTTATGTGAGAACGATTATATGCTGAATAAAATATTGCGGGACGAATGGGGCTTTAAAGGTGTAGTGGTTTCAGACTGGGCAGCAGTCCACACCACGGTAAAAACGCTGGAGAACGGATTGGATATTGAAATGGGAACTCCAAAACCGTTCAACGAGTTCTTCCTGGCAGAT
>DASWKU010000513.1:0-7169 GCA_036396455.1 Flavobacteriaceae bacterium | reverse complement strand
ATGGACTTCAAAACGTAATAAACTTCAATTTAAGCCTGCCAGAATTTAACTAAACTGCTTTGCTAAAAAATCAAAAAGCCCTTGAAAAGGGCTTAAATGAATTCGTTTTTTATGAATTTATGGACTTGTGCAACGGTTACCTTTGTTGTATGTGGTTATTTAAATATTCTTTAATTTTTTGCACATCACTATCTGAGGCTACTCTAAGTTTAATTTGTAAATCTCTAGGAATTATTAATCGAAAATATTCAATTTTCTGATAGTCCTTTCCTTCCAAATCTTTAAATGAAATTACAATCGAAGTCAAAGAATAATCAACAATAGGGTCAACTTCTGGGTAATGTGTGAGAATTTTATCAGACTTCATTTCTAAACTTATTCCTGGTCCTAGATGAAAGTTGGTATTCATGTGAGTACTTTGGTCAAGTTTTTTTTTGATTTCTGATTGAGAATTTAAAATAAAATAATTTACTTCTATGGAAATATTTTTAGCTGTTTTATGGCCAGTGTTTTTAATTAAAAAAATAAATTCCCAAGAATTAGTTTTTAAATCGTGAATTGGAAAAGTAGCCTCAGCAATTACTATTTCAGGTTCAATTACTTCTATTTCTTTATTTTCCAGTTTTTGGTAAAATGGATTAGAAATTCTCAAGGCATTGGTCAAATCATCTATCCAAATTACGGACGAACCAATTGCCAAGATAATAGTTAACCATTGCAGTTTGTGATGTTTGCAAAAAAGTATCTTGGTATTATTTTGACATCTATGAAGGAAATACGATTTTTTTGTTCTTCCGATACATCTCATAGGCTTTATTCTTAATCACATACAACTTTGGGCTAAGCTTACTTATTGGTGATTTTAGTTTAATCAATCAAAATCTCCAAAATCTTAATGGCGGTCTCACTAATTTTGGTGCCTGGGCCAAACACGGCGACTGCACCGGCATCAAATAAAAATTGGTAATCCTGTTTTGGGATGACGCCGCCAACAATCACCATAATATCTTCACGACCGTAACTTTTAAGGGCTTCAATTACCTGTGGCACCAAGGTTTTATGGCCTGCTGCCAATGAGGACACTCCTAAAATATGGACATCGTTTTCAACGGCCTGTTTGGCCGCTTCCTGCGGATTTTGCCTAATTTTTCGAAAGAATTTTATCATGATTTTATTGATTGGTCATTTTGAATTATAGATTTAGATTTCATTATTTTTACTAAAATCAATTATAAGTTTCATTTAAGTAATTATCGATTTGGGTAATTAAATCTTTTGAACCTTCTAAAGAATACTCCAGTTCTGCTTTAGTCTCTGTAAACAGAATCCTTTTAAAATTACTTATACCCTGAAATGTGGCTGCTAAATGGCTATAATTGATATTACTCCATACAAGAGAATCAATCAATGCTCCTTGATCGTGTATTTTGGTTACACCAAAAGTGTAGGTATTCACATAAGAGGTTACTTTTCCTTGATAGTCATTTGTGGTTTTTTCAACTCTGTCCCTGAGTGAATTTTTCGAATTGTAAAAATTCTGAATGCTTATTTTTAGGAAATCGGAAAGATTTTCAATTAATCCAGTTTGAATTAGACTATTGTAAGTATTGGTGTTGTAAGGAATTTGAACCACCCAGTTGGGATTGAATTCAAATCGCATGATGTACACTAGGGTATCAATGGTTGCCGTTGGTTTCGCCACCCTGACTCGCAATGACTCATTCAAATCATATTGTTCATTAATGAAAGGAAGTCTATTTCTAATTAATAGTGTGTCTTGCATCAGGTCACCTCTTAAGGCAATCAAAGAATTTTTAATCTTCATTTCTGTTTTGCGATTTTCATTCCAATTATTAATTGAAAGCGCTATTAAAATTCCAATAACTACAAGTATTATTTCACCTATCGCATATTTCACATATTTAATTGTGTTACCTTCTGAGAGTAGGTTTTGTCTTATTTTTCTGAAGAATTTTATCATTTATATGATGATTAGAAGTAATAAAGAAACACAATATAATAAATCCAATATTTGGTTTAAATTTTTTACGAATCAATCAAAATCTCCAAAATCTTTATGGCCGTCTCACTAATTTTGGTTCCTGGGCCAAACACAGCAACCGCACCGGCATCAAATAAAAATTGGTAGTCCTGCTTTGGGATCACGCCGCCAACAATCACCATAATATCTTCGCGTCCGTATTTTTTAAGTTCCTCAATGACCTGTGGCACCAAGGTTTTATGGCCTGCCGCCAATGAGGACACGCCCAAAATGTGGACATCATTTTCAACGGCCTGTTTGGCAGCTTCCTGTGGCGTTTGGAACAAGGGACCGATATCGACATCAAAACCCACGTCGGCATAACCTGTAGCCACTACTTTGGCACCACGATCGTGACCGTCCTGTCCCATTTTTGCGATCATGATGCGCGGCCTACGGCCATCCTGTTCGGCAAACTTGTCGGCAAGTTCACGTGCTTTTTTAAAACTGTCGTCGTCCTTTATTTCTTTACTGTACACTCCGGAAAATGATTTTATTTGTGCTTTATACCGTCCAAATGCAACTTCAAGTGCATCACTGATTTCACCCAAGGTGGCACGTTCTCGAGCAGCTTCGACAGCTAAAGCTAATAAATTCCCGCGAATCCCGATAGCTATCGGGAGGGGATCTTTTGTATTCGAATTTAAGGAATATTTTGCTGCCTCAGTTAATTTTGATAGTGCGGTTTTTACTTTTTCTGGATTTCGGGTTGCTCTTATATGTTTTAAACGTTCAATTTGTTGTTGTCTTACCGTTTGGTTGTCCACTTCCAACGTTGAAATGGGGTCTTCCTGTTCCAATCTATAGGTGTTGACACCCACAATAATATCTTCCCCAGAATCGATCCGTGCCTGTTTTTTGGCAGCAGCTTCTTCAATCCGTATTTTAGGAATACCGGCTTCAATGGCTTTGGTCATGCCACCCAATTCTTCCACTTCCTGAATCAATGTCCAAGCTTTATGGGCCATGTCGTGGGTGAGTTTCTCCACATAATAACTTCCTGCCCAAGGGTCAACGGTTTTGGTGATATGTGTTTCCTCTTGTAAAAAGAGTTGCGTGTTACGGGCAATACGGGCAGAAAAATCGGTAGGTAAGGCGATGGCCTCATCCAAAGCGTTAGTGTGCAAACTTTGGGTGCCACCAAAAACAGCGGCTGCAGCTTCTATGGTGGTTCGTGCCACATTGTTAAATGGGTCTTGTTCTGTTAGACTCCACCCACTGGTTTGGCAATGGGTTCGCAATGCCAAGGACTTTTGATCTTTAGGGTTGAACTGTTCGACCAGTTTTGCCCATAACATTCGAGCGGCACGCATTTTGGCGATTTCCATAAAATGGTTCATGCCAATGGCCCAAAAAAAGGAGAGGCGAGGGGCAAAGCTATCGATATCCAGACCGGCCTCAAGTCCTTTTCTAATGTATTCCAAACCATCTGCAAGCGTGTAGGCCAGCTCAATATCGCAGGTGGCACCGGCTTCCTGCATGTGATATCCCGAAATGCTGATACTGTTGAATTTTGGCATGTGCTTGCTGGTATATTTAAAAATATCAGAAACGATTTTCATGGAAGGTGTTGGCGGATAGATATAGGTGTTACGGACCATGAATTCCTTTAAAATGTCATTTTGGATCGTCCCTTCAAGATCTTTAGGGTTTACGGCTTGTTCTTCGGCTGCTACAATATAGAACGCCATGATGGGCAAAACCGCGCCGTTCATGGTCATGGACACCGACATTTTATCCAAAGGGATTTGATCGAAAAGAATTTTCATATCCTCAACCGAATCGATGGCTACCCCAGCTTTTCCCACATCACCAACCACCCGTTCATGATCGGAATCGTAACCACGGTGTGTAGCCAAATCAAAAGCGACGGACAATCCTTTTTGACCTGCAGCGAGGTTACGTCTGTAAAAGGCGTTGCTTTCTTCAGCGGTGGAATAGCCTGCATATTGCCTTATGGTCCAAGGCCTTCGAACGTACATGGTACTGTAAGGTCCCCTAAGAAAAGGCGCAACTCCTGCTATAAAATTTAAATGTCCAGCATCGTGTAAATCCGCTTTTGAATAGGTGGACTTGACTTCAATGTTTTCGGCCGTAAGAACTGTTTTTAGGTCTTCCGTCCCGATAGCTATCGGGATCGGTCTTCCGTCCCGATAGCTATCGGGATCCGTCTTTAATATGATATGTTGAACATTTTTTCGCAAAATAATTATAGGATTACCTCCTATTTTTCAGTATTAGGTACTTTTAAATTTAAGCTGCTATCTACGTTCTCCCGTTCCTTAATTTTAGTTGCGTCAATATCAAAAAGTTTGGCATAGAATAAATCGAAAGCGACATAAGCCCTTAAATACGGATCGTCAGCCACTTTTCTGTATTGGGTTATCAAGGGCGCCGTGAAGAGCCTAGGGCTCATACTATGGGTGGCCAATAAAGCATTAAGCGTCGTTTTTAAGTCTTTGTCCTGAACGTTGGTTGCAATGCAATTGAAAAAGGAACTGTTGTAATTTAATTTACTGACGGTATTTTCCGGATTCCACAAATCTTTTTTGGTCTTTAGCACATTAAATACCTCAAGGGTATGGGGAGTCATCAACTCTTCATAAGGCACCATACCTTTAACATCCCTAGGTATAAATTGAGAGTAAAACATATACAAATCTCCATTACGGGTGTAATTATTTTTGAAAAACGTTTTTAAGTCGCCTTCAAAAGCATACAAGGCTTCATTGAGCAATTTTGAATCCTGGCCTTCACAGTTGAGTACCGCCTCCTGATCGGAAAATTTGTATTCAGATAACGCAGTTTCGTTTTTACAACTCAATACTGTACATAAAAATAAAAATGCAATAAGGTTAAAATTTGGTTTCATAATTAATTAATTTTCTGTTTTTAATCGTTGTTGTTCTATTTGTTCTGCCAAACGGCGTTCTATTATGGGTTCTATTAATGTTTTCCTCGGATTGGTTTTTACAAAAGGATACAGTTCCAATTCATTTTTCATCTTATCCTTTGGGCTTGTGTGTTTGTTGGCTCCCAATAAAATGGTTTCTCCATTATCGAACTGTTCCTGTTCTTTTGTTGCGCTTTCCTTGATTTTTCGTTGAATGTTGCCTTCCTTGAGCTGGTTTAAAAAGCCACCATTGGCTTCTATGTCCTTAAAAAGCTGTAATGCTTTTTCGGCCAATTGGTCTGTAAGACTTTCGATATAATAAGCTCCATCTGAAGGATTGTTGACCTTATCAAAGTAACTTTCGTGTTTTAAAATCAATAATTGATTTCTGGCAATACGCTCACCAAATACATTGGTCTTATGGTAAATGGAATCATAGGCCAGATTGCAAATGGTATTGGCACCACCTAAAACTGCACTCATACATTCGGTTGTGGTGCGCAACATATTGGTATTGTAACCGTATAGCGTTTTATTGCGTTTGGAAGGGTTTACAAAAATGTGACAGTCGGGATTGACCTTATACTCTGATGCCAGGGTTGCCCATAATTTTCGCAAGGCCCGGAGTTTGGCAATTTCAAAGAAATAGTTAGTGCCTACTGAAACATTGAAGATTACATCAAGAGATTGCTTCTCCCGAGTACTCGGGATCGCAATGACATCATCAAAATGATTGAGATATTCGTTGGCATGTGCCAAGCCATACGCCAGTTGCTGGACCATGTTTGCCCCGGCATTTTGGTACAAGCCCATATCAATACTGAACGTATTTGTGTTTTGTACAATATTTTCAAAAAGGTTATGGTCTTCAGTGAGATTTGTGTGCCAATTTCCTGTTTTGGCAAGATTTCCTATAATGTCTGTGTTGATGTAGATTCCTGCTTTCGCAGGAATGACAGAAATTTGTTTCACAAATTCCGAATCCAGAAACTGTAATTCAAAATGGATTGGAATGGAAGTGAGGTCAATATCTTTCAATAAGTCAATAATGGAGATGTCTTTTGAAGGTAAAATAAACTTGATGCTATCAGCTCCAAGTTCTAAAATGGTTTTGGCCTTTCTATTGGATTTCTGGACATCGGCCACAAAAATGGATTGACAAATGTTCCATTGTGTGGCTTTGGTATTTGAGATTTCTGGTAAACTTTCAAATTCATCGGCATGGTAAAAGGGTTTTACATCGATGCCTTCATTGGTTTTCCAAATGAGCGTTTTATTATAATCTTCTCCCTTTAAATCGAATTGTATTAACTGTTTCCATTGCTTGGAAGACACTTCAGGAAATTCATTGAATAAAGGTTCATTCATCTTTCTTTTGATTTTTTAAACTATCTTCATATTCAATGATATAAATCTCTTCATTGTCCTTTTTCATGTAATATTTTTCCCTGGCCAATTTTTCGATGCCTTCATCGGTGCTTAATTCTTGAATGGCTTTTTTGTCTTTTTCGATTTCATTTTTATAATATTCCTTTTCAGCTTCCAATGCATCCATTTCCTTGTTCAATTCGCGATGGATCAAAAAGGAATTGGCATCAAAAAAGAGCATCCAAATGGCAAAAACCACAAGGATAATGACAAAGATATTTTTGAATCCCTTAAAATATTTGAACATGGTTTTCAATCTATACTAAACGTTGGTTAATAATGGTCTTTACAATATCAACTGCTACGGTGTTGTATTTATTATTTGGAATGATGATATCGGCATATTCCTTCATGGGCTCAATAAATTGCTGATGCATGGGCTTCAAGGTGTTTTGGTAGCGGGTCAAGACTTCATCCAAATCACGACCGCGCTCACATATATCGCGTTTTAAGCGTCTGATCAAGCGTTCGTCGCTATCGGCATGGACAAAGATTTTGATGTCGAACATGTCTCTCAATTCTTGGTTTGTAAGGATTAAAATCCCTTCAACGATCATCACTTTTCTGGGGTGGGTTTTAATGGTGTCGCCCGTTCGGTTATGCTTAACAAAGGAATAGACGGGTTGATCTATGGCTTTGCCATTTTTTAGTTGTTTTAAATGGGTTTCCAACAATTCAAAATCAATGGATCTGGGATGGTCGAAATTGATTTTTATCCGTTCGTCATAACTTAAATGCGACGTATCCTTATAGTAAGCGTCCTGTGAAATGACACCAACTTCACCTTCAGGGAGTTCATTGAGAATT
>DASWKU010000512.1:0-14237 GCA_036396455.1 Flavobacteriaceae bacterium | reverse complement strand
CTAAAGGGAGGAGCACTTTGGAACGCTTATTCCACTTTGAAACAAAACTTAATATAGACCATCAATATAAGCTCCCCTCTTCAGTCGAAGAGGGGAATGAATCCCCTGCCTGTCGCCTGCCTGTCGGCAGACAGGGCAGACAGGCGCTTTTGGGCGGGAGAAAGGGGAGTTTGAAAAAAAGACATTAAGTTTGACAAAATTTATCTATTTTTAAACATGTCCAAACAAAACACCCATTCAAGAACCGAACTCAAACAATTCAGAAAGGAATTACGTCAAAAGTTAACACCTTCTGAAGCATTTCTATGGACACATCTGAAATCAAGACAACTTAATAACAAAAGGTTCACAAAACAACATAGTATACAGAACTATATTGTAGACTTTTACTGTGCTTCCGAAAAACTGATCATTGAACTGGATGGCGAAGTTCACAATAACCCTATAGCACAAGCCTATGATTTAAATCGGACACGGGAACTGGAAAAACTGGGATATACGGTCATACGCTTTGAAAACAAAATGGTGTTTGACAATTTACCTTCTGTTTTAAAAGAAATTAAGGACAATTTCAAAACTAGCTGCTCCCCTCCCTGCCTGCCGTTAGGTAGGTTTAGATGAAGAGGGGTGTCTGCCTTAGCAGACGGGGAGTTTGAAAACAATAAGAGAGTTTGAAAAAAACAAACCCTCCGTCCAGACGCTCACGGTCTGGACACCTCCCTTTAACTAAAAGGGAGGAGCACTTTGGAACGTTTATGACACTTTGAGCCAAAGCCCTGAAACTATAGAAAGTCAAACAAGCCCGCTTTTGGGCGGGAGAAAGGGGGAGTTTGAAAAAGTAGATTGGGAGTTTGAATATTTAAAAATCAAACCCTCCGTATCCCGCTTTAGCGGGACCCACCTCCCTTTAGCTAAAGGGAGGAGCACTTTGGAACGCTTATGACACTTTGAAACTAAAACTTAATATAGACCATCAATACAAGCTCCCCTCTTCAGTCGAAGAGGGGAATGAATCCCGCTTTTGGGCGGGAGAAAGGGGAGTTTGAAAAAGCTCATAGGGAGTTTGAAAAAAACAAAAACACACCCCAGTTTAAAGCCATTTCATAAACCGACGTATTTTTTTCCACAAACTTGGTTGACCTTGGTCGTGATAGGCATTGCCATAAGCACCGTAACCATACCCATAGCCATACCCATACCCATAGCCATAACCGTAGTTATGATGGGTCTTGTGTTTATAAAAGTTCAACAAGAAACTGATATTCTTAAGTTCTCCAATGCGATGTTTGGCATTCACAAGGGCAAGCATCCCTTTTTTGGTATAATCCAAACGGACCAAAAACAGGGTGGCATCCGAATATTGGGTAAGTTCCAAGGCATCGGTAACCAGACCAATGGGTGGGGTATCCAAAATGATCATATCATAGGTTTGGCGCAACCTATCCATAAGAGCATTCATGGCATCACCCATCAAGAGTTCCGAAGGATTGGGTGGCACAGGACCCGAAGGAATAATATCCAAATTATCGATGTGTGTACCGCAGATAACATCCCCAATGGGGTGTTCACCGATTAAATAATTGACGATACCCTTTTCGTTATTGACCTTAAAATCCCCAAAGATTTTGGGCTTGCGCAAATCCAATCCCAACAGAATGGTCTTCTTCCCCGATAGGGCGTAAACGGTGGCAATATTGATGGCGCAAAAGGTCTTCCCTTCCCCACTTACCGAAGACGTGACCATCAGGCTATGGCCTAGTTTAGTGGCCCCTTGCCGTTTATAGATAAATTGCAAACTGGAGCGAATGGCCCTAAAGGATTCCGAAACAGCCGACTTGGGTTTCTCAAAAACCACAAGGTTATTTTTATAGTTGTACTTGCCAATCAGCCCAATAATGGGGATATTGGACAAGCGTTCCACCTCGTCAGAACCATGAATGGTATTGTCCAAAAGAAAGATGACAAAGATCAAAAACATGGGGGCAAAAAACCCGACCATAAGGGCCATCATATAGTTCAAACTCTTATTGGGCCCTATGGGCGCATTCCCGATATCCTTGGCGGCATCCACCACAGTGATATCCGAAACATTGGCAGCCTTCACAATGGCAGCTTCACTGCGCTTGGCCTGGTACACATCATAAGCTTCCTGACTGATGTCCAATTTGCGTTGGATCCTTAAATATTGCTGCTCATCTTCAGGCAAGGTACTGAGTTGGGCCTCATAAGAAGCAATGGTTTTGTTAATGGTATTGAGTTGGATGCCTATGGTCTGTTTTGTGGCATCAATGGTTTCCAAAAGCACACGTTTTTCCGAATCAATACGCCGATCAAGTTCATCAAACAGGACTGAACCTTCTTTGGTAGTATAGGATAGATTCTGGCGCTCAATGGCAAGATTGGTAATTTTTGAGACACTGCTCAATATATTGCCTTCGGTAATCCCTACAGAGGTAGGGGCTGCAATATTGGTGTAATCGGTTTTGGTACGTAAGTATTGTTCCAGTGAATTCAAATAATTGAGCTTTGAATTTTCAGCTTCCTTTTGCAGTTCAATAGTCTTTAACTTATTGGAAATTTCCAACATCTCGGCACTCACATCAAACACCTTATTCTGTTTTCGAAAGGCATTCATCTCATCGTTAAAAAGTTTTAAATTGACATCAACATCGGCAAGGCTGCTATCAATAAACTTTATGGTATTGGAAGCATAAAGATTTTTGCGCTCCAGTTCCGTTCTACTCAATATGGCTGAAGTAGCATTGAGATAATCCACAATTTTAGCCTTATTGGTTCCGGTAAGGGTGAGTTGAAGCACAGAGGACGAACCTTGGAAAGGGGAAATATTGACGGCAAACTGATAACCGCGAACAACACCATCAAAATTCAAATGCCTAACAAAAAATTCGGAGTTGGGAAGTATGCGTTTCCCATCCCGTTTGGTAATGGTGGCATTAAAAAAAGGAAGGGTTATGGTCTGTCCAAAAGTAAAGACTTGCTTGAACGGACCTTGAGGCACGGTGACGGCATAGGTGGCTTTATCCAAATAACGTTGAACCTGGACAGAAGTGGATTCAAAATCGGTAAAAATCTCAAATTGGGTATCATCAATAAAACGGATTCCAATAGGTTTTCCAAGCATTTGCCCCTTACTTCGATCCAAAGTGACCACAAATGGGGCACCTTTATAAATATCCACCAAACGATACTTCCCCTGTAATAGATATTGCATATAAAATTGCAGGGAATCCACCACCTTTTCATTATGCGTTCGGGTACGGATGGTCGTAATGATTTTACCCACTTTCCCCGAGACACCGCCCCAATTAAAGGAAATACTGGTATTGGCGGTAAAAAAGGGATTTTGTTCACTCTCTACGGAAATCAGGGAATCCAAGCGATAGACATTTTCTTTTCGGATATTGATAAGATACGCAATGATCAAGGCGATACCTATGGAGACAAAAACAAGCTTCCATAAGTTTAAGGCCTTGAACAAAAACCCCTTAAAATCAAAGGTCATGGCGGAACTTTTTTGGGCTTCAAAATCTTGATATTCAAATTCTGCCATGACCTATAATCTATCGATTAACAAAATAGTGGTGGTTATAAATCCCAAAACTGAAACAATGGTTGAAAACGTTTCTTTCCCCGTTGTGCCTGTACCCCAAGTTTTTTGTCTAAGCGGTTTGACGTAAATAATGTCATTGGGCTGTATATAATAGTATGGCGACTCCATAACTTTGATATCGGTAAGATCCAGATGATGGATCTGCTGTCCTTGTGGATATTGTCGAATGATCATGACGTCTTTTTTATCCCCCGTAATAGGGATCTCGCCCACGTTGGCAATGGCCTCATAAATATTGACCCGCTCCTGGAAAAGGGTCCGTGTTCCCGGACTACCAATTTCACCACTGGCGGTAAAGCGCAATCCCGCAAGCTTGACCGTAACAAAAATATTGGCCGTTTCCTTAAACTGTTCTTGCAACAAGCGTTTTTCAATCATGTTCTGGATCTCTTCAGTGGTATAACCAAGTACATTAAGCTCCCCCAAGGTTGGGATTCTAATATTGCCATGTAAATCCACGGTAAACCCATCAAAGTAAGCACGCTCAGCAGATGTTGCATTTAAATTGGTATCCCCTGTAGGGTTAAAGATGGCCACATTATTTTGGTCCAAAGCTTTGACCCGTATATTCAATATATCATTGATCTGAACCCGATAAGGTTGTTGTTTGGTGATTAAATTTTGGAGCGTGTCATTGGCAGCGGTCTCCTTATTTTGATAATATACAATATCTTTATGCGCGATACAGGATGTTAAGAATACCGTAAAAAGAAATCCAATAAAGAGTAACGGTTGTTTCATATTATAAGAAGCTTGCTGCCTCACAAATATAGCGTATCACTAGGAATATCAAAACTATTCTCTCTTTTTTAAGATAAACGGTTTAAAAAACAATTGCTTTTCCATTTTGGTACCAAACCCATAAATCATCTTTTAATAGGATTTTCCTTCCCTTTAGCGTCAGGGTTAAGGAAAATCCGCCGAAATCCCATTGCCCCATTCCCTGAAGGGTGTGGAATTTTCATCTTAGCATTAAGAGATGAACTACCTCGTGGCAAAGCCATCGAGCTAAATGAATCAAGACGGCTGCGCTACAAGTCCCGAAGCATCGGGACAAGAAACTAGACCTCTCTATGCTTTCGACTCTAGACTCTAGGTTCTAGGTTCTTGACGCTTTGTATAATCTGGTTATCAATACCCCACACCCGAGGCAGTCCCGATCCCGATGGCTATCGGGACGCCGGGGAATTCGTTTGATTAAATATGCTCGGTTTACCCTGTCCTTTTTTGGTTTATTTCCGTTATTTGCAAAAAAGCTATTGTGAATTATATAACTGTTGAACAGATTTCGAAATCGTATGGCGAGCTGGAGCTCTTCAGGGAACTCTCGTTCAGTATCCATAAGGATCAGAAAATTGCCTTTGTGGCCAAAAACGGAAGTGGTAAAACTTCGATTCTAAACATACTCGCCGGCAGTGACACACCCGATACGGGACAAGTGGTGATGCGCAATGGTTTGCGTTTGGGTTTTTTGCCACAATCGCCCCAGTTCGACGAAACCCAAACGGTGGCATCCACCCTGTTCAATGCCGACCTTCCCGTTTTAAAGATTGTTGCCGAATACGAAAACGCATTACAACATCCGGAAGATGAAAAGGCTTACCAAAAGGCTTTCGAACAGATGGACCTCCATAACGCCTGGGAATTTGAATTGCAGTGCAAACAGATCTTGTTTCAGCTAAAACTGGAGCAACTGGATCAAAAAATTAGCACTTTGTCGGGTGGACAGAAAAAACGGTTGGCACTGGCCAAAACCTTAATGGTGAATCCTGATGTCCTGGTGCTGGACGAACCGACCAACCACCTCGATCTGGAAATGATCGAATGGCTGGAGCGCTATTTTATTAAAGAACAGTTCACCTTGTTCATGGTAACCCACGACCGCTATTTTCTGGAACGAATCTGCAATGAGATCATCGAGTTGGACCATGGCCAATTGTATACCTATAAAGGCAACTATTCCTATTACTTGGAGCAAAAAGAAGCACGTATCACCTTGGAGCAGACCGAAACCGGAAAAGCCAAACAGCTCTTCAAAAAAGAGCTGGAATGGATGCGTCGGCAACCCAAGGCACGAACCACAAAATCAAAATCCCGTATTGATGATTTCCACGAGATCAAGACCCGTGCAAGTCAACGCCGTAAAGACCATAAGGTACAATTGGAACTCAATATTGAACGCCTTGGCAGCAAGATTGTGGAGTTCCACAAGGTCTCCAAAGCTTATGGTGACAAAGTGATTTTAAATGGTTTTGATTATACCTTCAAAAAAGGGGAACGTATTGGCATCATCGGAAAGAACGGCACGGGAAAATCGACCTTTTTGAACCTGCTTACCAAATCGGTTGTTCCCGATTCCGGTAAAATTGTGATTGGCGATACGGTCAAGTTTGGCTATTATACGCAGTCTGGCATTAGGGTGAAACCAGAACAAAAGGTCATTGAGGTCATTAGGGAATTTGGGGATTATATCCCATTGACCAAGGGGCGGCAAATCAGTGCCAAACAATTGCTGGAACGCTTTTTATTCGACAGCAAAAAACAATACGATTACGTCGAAAAGTTAAGTGGTGGCGAACAAAAACGACTGTACCTCTGTACGGTCTTGATCCAAAATCCAAACTTCTTGATTTTGGATGAGCCCACCAACGATTTGGATATTGTGACCCTAAACGTCTTGGAAGATTTTTTGTTGGATTTCCCGGGCTGCCTCTTGGTGGTATCCCATGACCGCTATTTTATGGACAAGATTGTGGACCATCTGTTCGTGTTCAATGGCGATGGAGATGTTCAGGATTTTCCGGGCAACTATTCAGATTATAGAACGTATGAGGCCTCTGCACCCGCAGAAGAGAAGCCAAAAGAAAACCTTTCAAACATTGCAAGTGTCAAAGAAAATGAAGCCCAAAAACTGTCATTTAATGAACAGAAAGAACTCAAAAACTTAGAAAGCAAGATCCGTTCCTTGGAATTGGACAAAAAAGCCTTGGAAAAACAATTCAATGACACCGCCCTGACACAGGATAAGATTGAAAGGTTATCCGAAAAATTACAGCATATCATGGATGACATCACCACAAAAGAAGCACGATGGTTTGAGCTCTCTGAAAAATTGGAGTAAATTAGTCCCTCCCTGTCTGCCCTGTTTGCCGACAGGCAGGCGGCCGGCAGGTCTGCGTTCCATTATTTTCGACATGATGAAATTTGCCGTACACCCAATAAAAAAGAACGCAGATGACGCTGATTAGGCAGATTTTAATTGATACAAACTGCGCAAATCATAAAAATCAGTGTCATCTGCGTTCCATTATTTGCAATTAAGATAAAATTTGTCACACTCACTTTCAGACACCCTTTGGCAGGCTCGGTTTGACATCTTTTAGTTAGTTTTGTCAACGTTAATGTACCAAGCTTTACAATATATAAAATTCCTCCTCACCTCCACCAACCAACACGGGGTCCACTCCCCTTTTGTCTATGATTTGGTGACCAAATGTTTTTATGACAAGGCAAACCACGAAAGCTACCCAAAGTTAAAATCCTACAGAAAAGCATTGCGCTCCAACACAGATAAAATAACCATTACCGATTTAGGTGCAGGCTCGAGACGGTTCAATGCCGAAGAAAGGCCTGTCAATAAGCTCGCAAAAACCTCTGGTACAACCTTAAAAAGAGCCAAACTCCTGTTTAGGATCGTAAAGTATCTCAAACCAAAACACATCTTGGAATTGGGAACCTCCCTTGGAATAGCGACACAGGCCATGGCTTTGGGAAATCATGAAGCTACGGTCACAAGCATAGAAGGTTGCCCAAATGTTTCAACCCTTGCAAAACAACACTTGGACAGTTTTCAAGTTCAAAATGCAGTGCTGAAAACAGGACGTTTTGAAGACCATTTGCCAATGTTAAGCCAACACCAATGGGACCTTATCTTCTTTGATGGCAACCATCAAAAGGAAGCGACACTTCAGTATTTTGAGCAGCTTTTGCCCTCGGCCCACAATGGCTCGGTATTTATTTTTGACGACATTTACTGGTCCAAATCCATGACCGAAGCTTGGGAGACCATAAAACAGCACCCTAAAGTGACCGTAACCATAGACACGTTTTTTTGGGGAATGGTCTTCTTCAGAAAAGAGCAGGCCAAGGAAAATTTTAAAATAAGGCTGTAACATCTCCTTCACTTTAACGTCATACTAAAAGTGAAATAAGTATCTTGCACCATGTTTTTAAGTTTACAAAACAATAATCTTGAAAAGAATTTTAACTTATACCATAGTGACGTCCAACTTCTAACTTCTAACTTTTAACTTCTAACTTTAAGATGGGTAATAATATCATTAAAATAAGAAACATCATCAGGGATTTTCAATTGGGCCAGGAGACGGTCCATGTACTTAAAGATATTGATCTGGACATTGATAAAGGCGAATATGTGGCCATAATGGGACCTTCAGGTTCCGGAAAATCAACACTTATGAATTTGATCGGTTGTTTGGATACGCCTACGGCAGGCAGTTATGTGCTAAATGGGAAAGATGTCAGTCAAATGTCAGATGATGAATTGGCAGATATCAGGAACAAAGAAATCGGTTTTGTGTTCCAAACCTTTAACCTGTTGCCTCGAACGACCGCCTTGGATAATGTGGCACTGCCGATGGTGTATGCAGGAGCTTCAAAAAAAGACCGAACAGAAAGGGCTGTACAAGTACTCGCCGATGTTGGATTGTCTGATCGTATGGACCACAGACCCAATCAACTCTCAGGTGGTCAGCGCCAACGTGTGGCAGTAGGTAGAGCTTTGGTGAACAAACCCTCCATTATTTTGGCCGATGAGCCAACCGGAAACCTGGATTCCAAAACAGGGGTTGAAATCATGAATTTGTTTGAGGACATCCATAAAGCCGGCAACACCATCATTGTAGTCACCCATGAAGAAGAAATCGCTTCGCATGCCCAAAGGGTCATTCGTTTACGTGATGGTATGATTGAAAGCGATACCCGAAAATAGTATTCAGTGTTCAGTGTTCAGTGGCAGTTATTTGCGTTTTTAGAAACAATTCGTGAATTCGTACTAAAATACTTTTAACTTCTTGTTTCTAATATTTACCTTTGGGATATGAATATCTATACTAAAACCGGCGATAAAGGCACTACGGCTTTATTTGGTGGCACAAGAGTGCCAAAACACCACATCCGTATTGAAAGCTATGGCACAGTTGATGAGCTAAACTCACACATCGGCTTACTTCGGGACCAAGACATCCAGCAACATTATAAGGACGTGCTGATTAACATTCAAGACAAATTATTTACCATTGGAGCCATATTGGCCACAGACCCTGAAAAATCGATTCTTAAAAGTGGCAAGGAGCGTTTGAACATCCCCAAAATTTCTGAACCGGATATCAAACAACTCGAAGACGAGATGGATGCCATGAACGAGGCCTTACCCGAAATGACACACTTTATTCTCCCCGGGGGACATCAGACGGTGTCATTCTGTCATATAGTGCGCTGTGTATGCCGTAGAGCGGAGCGTTTAGCTTCGGCCCTTAATGAATTGGAGCCTTTTCAACCCGAAACCTTGATATATCTCAACCGTCTTTCTGACTACCTTTTTGTGTTGGCACGGAAGTTGTCCTACGACTTGAAAGCCAATGAAATCAAATGGATTCCAAAAAAAGAGTCTTGAATTTTATGGAATAAAAAATGGGCTTTTAAACACGTTCTAACGACTTAAAAATCAATAGAAATTGACGTTCTTTTTTTTTATTAAAAATAATTCATTTTTTTCTTGCCTTTTTGAACTAAAAATTTATTTTTGCACAAATTTAAATCGCATAAGAAATGTATTGGACATTAGAATTGGCATCCTATTTAAGTGATGCGCCTTGGCCAGCAACTAAAGACGAATTAATAGATTATGCTATCCGTACCGGAGCCCCTTTGGAGGTTGTTGAAAATCTTCAAGCCATTGAAGATGAAGGAGATTCTTACGATTCTATCGAAGAAATCTGGTCAGACTACCCAACAGACGAAGATTACCTCTGGAATGAGGACGAATACTAATAACGTTTTTAGTAACGTTTGATAAACCAAATGAAAAGTTAAAAAGTCTCGTGTTGAGACTTTTTTTGTACGCTTTTTTTTTAATAAACCTTGCACAAATGGTATCTTTGTTAGCCTTAAAAAAAAGCAAGACAACAAAAAACAAAAACAACACGCACCAATTTCACACAAAAGTGCGACTTAAAATATACAACACATGAGTTTTTTAAATTCAGTAATAAAAGTATTTGTTGGTGACAAATCCAAACAGGATGTCAAATCCATGATGCCTCTTGTAACCCAAATCAAAACATTCGAACAGGGTCTTGAACAGTTATCCCATGATGGGTTAAGAGCAAAAACAGAAACTTTCAAATCAAACATTGCTGAGGCCAGAAAACCTCTTAACGATAAGATTGATGTCCTTTTAAAAGAAGCCGAAGCCACCGATGATATCGATAAAAGAGAAGATATCTATCAAGAAATTGATGGCATAAAAGAGGATATTTATAAAGTTACCGAAGACGTTCTTAACGATATTCTGCCTGAAGCTTTTGCAGTCGTTAAAGAAACCGCCAAACGTTTTGTAAATAACACAGCCATTACTGTAACCGCAAATACCTTTGACAGAGAAATTTCTGGCTCTAAAGATTATGTGACCCTTGATGATGACAAGGCCATTTGGTCAAATTCGTGGGATGCCGCCGGTAAACCCATTACCTGGGACATGGTCCATTACGATGTGCAATTGATTGGTGGGATTGCCCTGCACCAAGGTAAAATTGCCGAGATGCAAACCGGTGAAGGTAAAACATTGGTGGCCACACTGCCCATGTACTTAAATGCTTTAGCTGGAAATGGCGTTCACTTGGTAACCGTCAACGATTATCTGGCCAAACGGGACAGTGCGTGGATGGCCCCCATTTTTGAATTTCATGGCTTGAGCGTCGATTGTATCGATCATCACCAACCCAACTCAGCAGCGCGCAAAAAAGCCTACAACGCCGATATTACTTATGGAACCAACAATGAGTTTGGTTTCGATTATCTGCGTGATAATATGGCACATTCCCCAGACGATTTGGTACAGCGTCCACATCATTATGCAATCGTGGATGAGGTGGATTCAGTATTAGTGGATGATGCACGTACACCTTTGATTATTTCTGGGCCCATACCGCAAGGTGATCGTCATGAATTTAACGAATTGAAACCAAAGGTTGACGATATTGTTAACGTACAGCGCAAATACCTTACAGGAGTTCTGGCAGAAGCCAAAAAACTGATTACAGAAGGGGATACCAAAGAAGGGGGTTTTAAATTGCTTCGCGTTTTTAGGGGCATGCCAAAAAATAAAGCGCTCATCAAGTTTTTAAGTGAGGAGGGCATTAAACAACTGCTCCAAAAAACCGAAAACTTTTACATGCAGGACAACAACCGTGAAATGCCCAAGGTAGATGCGGAGTTGTACTATGTGATTGATGAAAAGAACAATCAGATTGAACTTTCTGATAAAGGTGTTGATTTCCTTTCAGGACAAGATGATCCCAACTTTTTTGTCATGCCAGAGATTGGGGTTGAAATGGCCAAAATTGAAGCTAAAAAATTATCAAAGGAGCAGGAAGCACATGAAAAAGAAGAACTGTTCAGGGATTTCGGTGTAAAATCAGAACGTATCCATACCTTGAGCCAATTGCTTAAAGCGTATGCTTTGTTTGAAAAGGACATCCAGTATGTGGTCATTGACAATAAAGTCATGATTGTTGATGAACAGACCGGTCGTATCATGGATGGCCGCCGCTATAGCGACGGATTGCACCAAGCCATTGAAGCCAAAGAGAATGTAAAAATTGAGGATGCCACCCAAACCTTCGCTACCGTTACGCTTCAAAATTATTTTAGAATGTACAATAAACTTGCCGGTATGACGGGTACTGCTGTGACTGAAGCCGGTGAGTTTTGGGAAATCTATAAACTGGATGTGGTTGAAATTCCTACCAACAGGCCCATTACGCGTGATGACAGGGACGATTTGGTTTATAAAACCAAACGTGAAAAATATAATGCGGTCATTGATGAAGTCACACAATTGTCACACGCAGGTCGTCCAGTGTTGATTGGTACAACCTCTGTGGAAATTAGTGAATTGTTGGCAAAAATGTTGACGATCAGAAAAATTCCCCATAACGTCCTAAATGCAAAACTGCACAAAAAAGAAGCCGATATTGTTGCTGAAGCTGGTCAATCCGGACAGGTAACCATCGCCACAAACATGGCGGGTCGTGGTACGGATATCAAGCTTTCTGAAGAAGTTAAGGTAGCTGGTGGTTTGGCCATTGTGGGTACCGAACGTCATGATTCACGTCGAGTTGACAGACAGTTACGTGGTCGTGCCGGTCGTCAAGGGGATCCGGGAAGTTCACAATTTTATGTGTCGTTGGAAGATAATTTAATGCGCCTTTTTGGAAGTGAGCGTATTGCCAAAATGATGGATAGACTGGGATTGAAAGAAGGTGAAGTGATCCAGCATTCCATGATTTCAAAATCCATTGAACGCGCACAGAAAAAAGTGGAGGAAAACAACTTTGGGATTCGTAAGCGTTTGTTGGAATATGATGACGTGATGAATGCGCAACGTGAAGTGGTCTATAAACGTCGCCGACACGCATTGCATGGCGAACGACTGCGAGTGGATTTGGCGAATATGATTTACGATACCTCCGAAGGGATTGCAGAAACCAACAAAGAGGCCAACGATTTTAAAAACTTTGAGTTTGAACTGATCCGTTACTTTTCGATGAGTTCTCCAATTACGGCATCAGAATTTGCAAACCTGACCGCTCAAGAGATTGCCGGTAAAATTTACAAAGCCGCCTTCAATCATTATAGAGAAAAAATGGAACGCAATGCCGAAATGGCATACCCGGTAATTAAAAATGTTTACGAAACCCAACGTGATAAATTTAAGCGAATCGTTGTTCCCTTTACGGATGGCGTTAAAAACCTTCAGGTCGTTACCGATCTTGAAAAAGCCTATGAAACCCATGGGAAACAACTGATCAATGACTTTGAAAAAAACATCACCTTGGCCATTGTTGACGATGCTTGGAAAACGCATTTGCGCAAAATGGATGAGTTGAAGCAATCGGTTCAATTGGCCGTTCATGAACAAAAAGACCCTTTATTGATTTACAAGTTTGAAGCCTTCGAACTGTTCAAATCCATGATAGACCAAGTGAACAAAGATGTAATTTCCTTCTTGTTTAAAGGCGAATTGCCCACTGAAACCCAAAACACCATTCAGGAAGCACGAATTCGTCAAAGAGAGAAACTTAAAACACAAAAAGACGACATCCCAAATATGGATGAGCGTGCGGCACAAAGTAGGGCCGCCGGCAATACCCAACGCCAGCCTGAAGTGGTGGAAACCATAGTGAGGGACCATCCAAAAATTGGCCGCAATGATCGGGTTACCATCAAACATGTGATGAGCGGTGAAAACAAAACCCTAAAATATAAACAGGCCGAACCTTTAATCACTAGAGGTGAATGGGTACTGGTGGATGAATAATAAATGTCATGCTGAACAAGGTGAAGCATCTTTTAAGATTCTTCATTGCATTCAGAATGACAGTAAAAGATCCTGATAGACATCTATCGGGATTTTTTTTTACTATTTTTATGCAAAATCCATCCTAATGAAAAACAAACTGACTAAAACTTCCAAAATTACCACCAATTTACCTATACTTTTACTCTTGCTTATCGTTACCAATTGCAAACCAAATAAAAAAGAAGCGATGCCACCGGAAGTTACAAATGAACTTAAGACGAAAGCGGTTTTGGAATATCAAATAAAAGCTGAGCTTGGAGAAGGTTCCTTTTGGAATTATGATACCCAAGAACTCTATTGGATCGATATTTTAAACAACCAATTGCACATCTATAATCCAAAAACAAAAACCGATCGCAGTTTAACTACGCCTTCCAATATAGGAACAGTGGTTCCAATTGATAATACCAGAGCGGTTGTCGCGCTTCAAGACGGCATTTATATCATCAATACCAATTCTGGAGAAACTACCTTGCTTTCAGATGTTGAACATGACATTAAAACCAACCGTTTTAATGACGGGAAATGTGATCCTTCCGGTCGGTTTTGGGTAGGTTCCATGGCCTATGACGAAACACCCAAAGCCTCCAATCTTTATATGATCAATGCTATGGGTGAAGCCTCACTAAAACTAGATAGTGTTACGATTTCCAACGGTATTGTATGGACCAAAGACAAAAAAACCATGTATTATATTGATACCCCAACGTCAGAAATCAAAGCTTTTGATTATGATGATGCCACAGGGGCGATTTCCAATCAACGCGTTGCCGTAAAAGTGAACGATTCCTTAGGATATCCTGACGGAATGACCATCGATGAAAACGATAGACTTTGGGTAGGCATGTGGAATGGAAACGCCGTTATTTGTTTTGACCCCATAACCGGAGGTGTGGTTTCTAAAATTGAGGTTCCGGCGCACAATGTGACCTCATGTGCTTT
>DASWKU010000511.1:0-2544 GCA_036396455.1 Flavobacteriaceae bacterium | reverse complement strand
TGAAGAAAGCTTGGCTTGGTTGGAATTGCCCAAAAACTTTTCAGAGTTTATAACCAAACCTTGGTCTATAGTCACTTACGGATTTATACATTATGGTTTTTTTCATATTCTGTTCAATCTTTTGGTGCTTTATTTTGTGTCCAGAACCATGGTGAATATGTTCAGTTCAAAACTCTCGCTGAACATTTATATTTTGGGCATATTGGTTGGAGGGCTTTCGTTTTTACTGGTTTACAATGTATTGCCACAATCCTATTCTACACATGTGGGCTCATTGGTCGGGGCTTCGGCGGGTGTGAGGGCTTTGCTTATTTTCATCTGTGCCTATATGCCCAATAGAGAAGCTCGTTTTTTTATGATTTCCATCAAATTATGGTATATAGGTTTGGTCATTGTTGTTTTGGATGTTATTGGTTTGTTCAGTGTCAATCAAGGCGGTAGTGTAGCCCATTTGGGGGGCAATATTCTAGGGTATTTATATGCTACCCAATTACAAAAAGGAACCGATATCGGTAAAGGTCTTGAACGTTTTATAGATCGTATTGCCAACCTTTTTAAAGCAAAATCATCATTAAAGACCGTTCATAAGAGCAAAAAGAAACCTTATGTAGGCCATAATAAAAATGAGTTTAACGAGTTTAACAAGCAAAAGCGCATCGATCTTATTTTGGATAAAATAAGTAAAAGTGGTTATGAAAGCTTGACCAAGGAAGAAAAGGAATTTTTATTTAGGGCCGGTAAGGAATGAATATATGAAACAACTTAGGGCAATAGACAAAGTCATCTTTTTTGTGAATTCAATAGCGGCGACCATGCTGTTGTTCTCCTATATTTTACCCTATGTGGAGCCCAAAAAATTCCCCATTCTTTCGGTCTTAAGTTTGGCAGTTCCCTTTTTGATCATATTGAATCTCCTTTTTATGGTCTATTGGCTGCTTCAGGTAAAAAGGAAATTATTCCTCTCGCTAGGTATTTTGTTTATTGGCTTTATTTTTTTGAGCCCACTTTATAAGTTTTCATCTTCAAAGCAAATCGACGATTCAGAAAATTTAATTGTAATGAGCTATAACGTAAGGCTCTTTAATCTTTTTGAATGGATTCCCGATACCATGGTTAAGCAAAAGATTGCAGATTTCATCAAGGAAAAGCAACCTGATATTTTGAGTATGCAGGATTATAGGCCAGATGAAGCTTTGTACCTCAATGGATATTATAAATATGAAGAACTTTCGGGTGTTAAAATAAAAAACGGACAAGCTATCTTTTCAAAATTCCCAATAATCAATAGTGGCTCGGTGGAATTTCCCAACACTTCCAATAATGCCATTTTTGTGGATATTTTAAGAAATAAGGATACCATTAGAATTTATAATGTGCACCTTCAGTCTTTTCAGATCAACCCAAATGATGAAAAATTGGATATTGAGTCATCAGAGAACCTCTTCAATCGTGTGCGCACAACCTTTAAACAACAACAGTCGCAAGCCGAACTGTTTTTGGCCCATAAGGCCAAATGCCAATATAAAATGATTGTTTGTGGTGATTTCAACAATACCGCCTATTCTTATGTGTACAAAGAAATTAAAGGGGATTTTCAGGATGCTTTTGCCGAAGTGGGAAATGGGTTTGGTCGTACGTTTAACTTCAAATTTTTTCCTTTTCGTATCGATTTTATTCTGACGGATCAAAGCTTTGATATCAAGGCCTTTAAAACCTTCGATATCCAGTTATCGGACCATTATCCCATTATGGCAAAAGTGAAGCTTAATTAAAGTTGACAGCCTCCGATCTTCGGTCTTTAATTTGAAATAACCATCAACTTTGGAATTTGGTCCCGTCCCGATAACTATCGGGAGCTATCGGGATTTTGATTTGAAATTTTTAAAATTTACATCAATAAACAATCTGCAGCATCTGCAATGATGTGAACGATCAATCCAATGCCCAAAATCCTGGTCTTTTTGAACATGGCCAAACCTAAATATATTGCAATGGCGTAGTAGGAGTGAAGCGGGTGGAAATTGATACTACATCTTTGGGAATCGAATATGGGGCTTGCCAAAACATGGTCCAAATCAATCAACAGACCACAAAGCATAATGATATAGGCAACTTTCCAATTGGATTTAAAAAAGAGCACTGCAATCAATAGAGGCAGTCCAAAGTGGATGCCATAATGTATGAGCGATTGAAGCATTATAACTGTAGTTCTTGTGTTTCCAGGTACATCAAGGCATTGGGGCCTTCGTTGCAGATCAAGTCCAAAATGCTCAAATTGGGTATAAAGCCGTGTTTGTCATCAAACACCTGAACATAGGGCTTGAACTTTTGTTCCTTTTCTTTTCTGTTATCGACCAAAAATCTGAAGTCCATTGAACCAATTACTGTTTTTTCAAAAGTTTTGGTGGTTTCAAATTCAAAAGGAAGTTGAAGACAATCATAGATTACTTCCAAACACTTAAAATTAAAATCCAAAAGATAGTGCTGTTTTGAAGTGAACAATGGCTCCAAATCGTCCTGATAGAACTCAAAAAAAGGAGAACC
>DASWKU010000510.1:0-3689 GCA_036396455.1 Flavobacteriaceae bacterium | reverse complement strand
TGAAATATCCTTTGAAGATGCAAATGTTATCGTTATGTCCTTTTGTTCTTCAGATTTAGATTTAAATTGTCCAACTTCATAGGATGCCATTTCAAACCCGATAACTGCTTTTTTTATATCATCTTCAGAAAGATTTTCGGCATAAACCTGAATAGCTCCTTTCCAATATTTTTTGGTATCAAAACACAATTTTCTGAAAGCTTCTCCAATCTTGACGGCATCTTTTTCTTCTCCCAAACCTAAAGCGTAAACCTTATTGCCTTTTGGGCCATACAAGAGCTGAAAGGTTGCATGTTCGCCTTCGAAATCAAGATTATCTATTGAAATGAAGGTTTGTAATTCCTTTAAATCTCCCTTTGGACATGAAACAATTAAATCCTTATCCTTATCTATGTTTTTTATATAATTGTAAGTCATCTTTATGTTTTAAAAAAAAGCCATTTTACAGCATTGGGAAATTCTTCCCTCCAATGTGCCTCGGAATGGTTTCCAAACTCATTGACCGAAAAATGGAAATCGATATTATGCCCATTGTCCATTTTTTTTCTGATAATGGCTTCCAATTTTTGTGCGTTGGGCAAATGCTCCTTACTTTCCTGTCCACCGGCATACAGATAGATTTTAGATTCCTGTAAAGGTTTAAACGATTTGGTATGATTAAAAATCGTTTTTGAAATCCATAAACTTGGCGAAAAAATCATCATTTTGCCAAACACACCTGGGTTTGATAAACCAGCGTGCAAACTAATGAGCGCTCCCATGGAACTTCCACCAATGCCGGTATGGTCAAAATCGGAAAGTGTGCGATAATGATTATTGATGTAGGGGATTAATTTTTCAATCATAAATTGAATATAAAAATTCCCTTTTCCCTCTCCAAATCGCGGATGATAATAGGGCAAATATTCATTGATGCGCTCCTTTTCGCCATGGTCAATGGCAATAATGATGATATCACTCAATCCTTCCTCGGCCAATTTGGCCATGGATTTATCAATGGCCCAATCGCCGTAAGGTGCCGAGGGATTAAACAGATTTTGTCCATCCTGAAGATATAAAACTGGATATTGCTTTTCAGTTTGGTAATAATTATGGGGCAATAATGCCGAAATCTTTCTTGTGGCATTTAAATGTGGTACTTCGTAAGCCTCTTCAATAACTTCAATAATAGGTTCGAACTCCGTCACGGTCATATACTAAATTTTAGGAAAACGAAAATACAGTTTTAAGCTTTCAAATGCTATAAATTTTACGATATATATTAACAAAAATAGGATGTCCTGTTAACATTGAATGGAAGGCAAAAGGGCTTAAGGCCTAGGAAACGGATGACTATTCCTTACTTTTTTTGTTATTTTTCTTTTTCGTTCTTTTATAAAGAACCTCCTCTGGGAAAGGAAAGACTATGGTCGAATTTTTTTCGGCTGCAATATCTGAAAGCGTTTGGTACAATCGCAGTTTGATTGAAGATGGCGATTGATCGATGAGTTTACCCGCTTCCACTAAAGCATGGGCCGCTTGTTTTTCAGCTTCGGCCAAAATGACCCGTGCTCTTCTGGAACGTTCGGCTTCGGCTTGATTGGCCATGGAACGTTTCATGTTTTCGGGCAATTCGATGTCCTTGATTTTCACATCCAATATGGTGATGCCCCAACCTTTTGTTTCACTGTCTACAATGGCCCGAATATTCTCGCCAATTTCTTCCCGTTTTGATAAAATGGTATCGAGCTCTACCTTACCGGAAACATCGCGTAAGGATGCCTGTGCCAATTGGGAAATTGCGAAATGATAATCTTCTACTTCAAGAATGGACTGGGTTGCATTGATAATGCGATAAAACAGCACCCCGTTAATCTTACACGGCACATTATCCTGGGTCATGATTTCCTGAGTTGGAATGTTGATGGTAATGACCCGCATATCCACAAATTGCACGGTTTCAACCAATGGAATAATCCAACGGAATCCCGGATTCAATAATTTGATATACCTTCCAAATCTAAACTTTAAAGCTCTTTTGTATTCAAAAACGATCCGTATTCCCAAAAGGAGAAATAATGAAGCGGCAATAATAAAAAAGGTCATAAAACGCATGTTGCAAGATATTTTACGGCAACTTTAAATATAATCAATAATTTGATGATTATCAAATATTTAATACAGAATTATTTGATCAACTTGATAAGGACATAATTTTTGTCAAATTGAAATACGTCTTAACCTCAAGGCATTAGCAATAACCGATACCGAACTAAAACTCATGGCCAAGGCTGCAATCATCGGGGACAATAACAATCCAAATACTGGATATAAAACGCCTGCCGCAATTGGAACACCTAAAACATTGTAAACAAATGCGAAAAACAGGTTTTGCTTGATATTTTTAACAACGCCGTGGCTTAGCTTTTTAGCTTTAACAATGCCTTGCAAATCGCCTTTCACAAGCGTCATGGAAGCGCTCTCAATAGCTACATCGGTTCCAGTTCCCATCGCTACACCAACATCCGATTGTGCCAATGCAGGCGCATCATTAATTCCGTCGCCTGCCATAGCGACTATTTTTCCTTGTTCTTGAAGTAATTTAATTTCGTTTAACTTATCCTCTGGAAGACATTCTGCTTTGTAGTGTTTTAAATTTAACTGTTCTGCCACCGCTTTAGCCGTATTTTTATTGTCTCCCGTAAGCATGATCACTTCAACTCCTAAATGTTGTAATTCCTTAATGGCATTTTTACTGGTTGATTTAATCGCATCAAAAATGGTAACATAACCAACGGCTTCATCAGCTACCGCAATATATGAAACTGTTTTGCCTTGTTCTTGTTCGCTTACTACTTTATTTGCTAAATCTTCTGGGATAGAAATCGCTAATTGCTCTAAAAGTTTGGCATTCCCTAAAGCTATTTTTTTCATTCCAACGGTTCCTATAACGCCTTTTCCAGCAACAGCTTCAAAATCATTCACTTTAATAACCGAGACACTTTTCAATTTGCCATAGCTCACAACGGCTTCTGCTAAAGGATGCTCACTATATTGATTTAATGACGTTATAAACTCAACTAAAGTTTCTTCTTTTAGTTCACTTGTGGAAATGACTTTTTCAACAGATGGCTTTCCTTCGGTAATGGTTCCCGTTTTATCAATAATTAATGTATTCACTTTATCCATTTTCTCTAAAGCTTCCGCATTTTTTATCAATACTCCAGATTGTGCACCTCTGCCAACACCAACCATTACAGACATAGGTGTTGCCAAACCTAATGCACATGGACATGCTATGATTAATACAGCTATGGCATTTACAAGTGCGAATACATAAGCGGGTTCTGGACCATAAATGGACCAAGCTACAAATGTGATCACCGAAACGCCAATAACAATGGGTACAAAGTATTTAGAGATTTTATCCGCTAACTTTTGAATAGGTGCTTTAGACCGGCTTGCAGTGTTCACCATATGGATGATTTGGGAAAGCAAGGTTTCTGAACCCACTTTTTCTGCTTTCATAATGAATGATTTTGTTCCATTAATTGTTCCTGAACTTACGTTATCATCAACCTCCTTATCAACGGGAATTGGCTCTCCTGTAATCATCGATTCATCTATACTACTACTGCCTTCTACAATAATACCGTCTACTGGGATTTTTTCTCCAGGTTTTACCCGTAGTAAATTACCTTGTTGAATTT
>DASWKU010000509.1:0-12846 GCA_036396455.1 Flavobacteriaceae bacterium | reverse complement strand
CTTTGACTGATGGACATTATACCTGTTTCTTATCTGAAAACACAGAGCTTCCCATGATGTTTATGGACGATGCCATTAATGCTACGGTAAACATCATGCAGATTCCTAAAGAACATCTGACCATACGTTCATCATACAATTTAGCTGCCATAAGTTTTGCACCCAAGCAAATAGCAGAAGAAATAAAAAAACATATCCCTAAATTTACCATTACCTATGGCCCAGACTTTAGACAAGCTATAGCAGACAGCTGGCCAAAATCGATTGACGACAGTTTTGCAAGAAAGGATTGGAAATGGGATCACGAATTTGACCTTGCCAAAATGACCAATGAAATGATTGTACAGTTAAGGAAAAGGTACAATTCGGAAAAGGTGGTATAACCCGAATTTTTTTATCATAAAAAAGGCAATACATAAAATGTCCCCATATTTTAATTCAACAAACGGGAAAGCCAATGAAAAATGTTCAGGACAAATTGAAAATTATCCTTTGTCTCTACAGAATTGATCCCGATTGGCCTTGCTTTCTTCCCAATTAAATGTGCAGACATCAAACTTGAATCTCCAAGAACGACTATCCGTCCTTGGCCAAATTCTCCAGCCAGTCCTTGAAGTAAGCCTTTGGCAAGAACTGTCGTAGTATCTTCATTAAATCTCCAAGCTTTTTTAGGTTGATAGGAAATCATATTTTCATCCTGAAACACCATAATGGGCTTCAAGTTTTTGTTTGTTGTGGAAAATCCCTGTCCAAAATAGGTGCTTATTTCATTAATTGTTTCACTACTGTCACGCCCCCTTGTAATTGAATGATCCTTCAAGGAATTGTCGGTTCTATTAAATTTGTTGATATCCCATTCCAATGTGTCAATTGCAAATCCGTTGATAAAATCCACATTAAATTGCTTTGCCAATTTTGAAGAAGCCCCAGCAAAAGGCATGTGGTCGGCAACCAAAAGTAAACTGCCTCCATCGAACACCCAATGTTTTATGATTTCAATCTCTTTTTCCGTAAAAGGAGAAGGTGTTGGAAGTTCCCAGTGATCAACATTTTGTTCTGCCAATGCATCTATAATAACCAAGATATTGACATTTTTAAGTGCATTTTCTGTGATGGTACTACTGATTGTTTTTATTCTAAATCCGTCTTTTATAAGAACATTGCTTAATGGTTTAAATCCAGTATTCAATTGCATTCCATTGTGGTGTGCTTCATCCAAAAGAATCGTTGGACCTTTCCCGAAACTATACGTAGGTTCTTGAATATTCCCAACAAACAAACTATCAATTAATTGTTGTCCGAATAATGGTTCGCAGTAACCTAATATCCAGAACAACATCATTTTTATGAAGTATTTTTCAGTCATCATATAAGGACGAAAACCAATCTCCTATAATTCCATAATAGCATTATCCAACCAACTCAATCTATTGTTTATCCAATCTTTTAAATAGTTGATTTCTTCAGTATGGGAATTGCCAACAAAGTTATTGGGCCACACATATTGTCCCAAAACGGGCCATTTTTCAAAATTCTCCTGAATCGCTCCTGCCAAAGTGAGGGTTTCAACATAAGCATCTATTTTGGTCATAATGGCTCCATTTGAAAATGCCCCGCCTCGTAGCTCCAACCATCGGTCTTGCAATTGTGCCACAAAAGCTGGATCCTGCATTAAACGATCCCACCAAAACGGAATTTTCCAAAAATCGCCGGGGCAGCGGCTGTTAAATTTATAGGCCCAAACATTGGTGTCTCCACCACCGCAATAGTTTGCATTCCCGAATGCCAAATTGAAATCCCAAATAGGGCCCATGTTAAGTTTTTCGTTTTTGTCCTTGGTGAACCAAGTGCTCAACCTAAACCCATCAACATTATTGGACAGTTCATTCAGCAAGAAAAAATCGATAAAACTCTCGCTGTCAATATATTTTGCATATCCAGTGTCTGAGTCTGTAAAATTGTTCCCGGCAAGCGCATCTTCAAATTCATGCATGTAGTTTGAAATATATGCCTTTTGCTCGGTGACGATTTCTTCGGCCTTTGGCGTATCGTATAAAAAATAGATATCCTGTCCAGAGTTGGCACTATTAGGTGCGTAATTTGAGGTAATTGCCGTAGCCTCGGTATATAAGGTTTCATTAGGGCCATCGGCCTTATCAATTTTAAGAACATAGCCACCCGTAAGGTCTTCACCACTAATTTCTTCCGGTTTTAAATTGTTGATATCAATTCGGTTGCTGTCCCTTTTCAATTTTTCCATCAATACATAAACGCCGTTATATGCCCCATTGATCGTGACGTCCACAAACTTAACCCGACTGGCATAACGCCCAATTCCCCTTGAAAGATCATAAATGAGCGCATTACGGATTAATGCTTTATCACTATATGGGGCGTACAGAATCCAATCTTCTTCTTCGGGAAACCCTAAGAGTGAAACGTTAATCCCATCATTGGCATCATCCCAAATTTCGAGGCCAAATTGTTTTTTGGGAAACATTTGTGATGAAGATCCTCGAATTTCAATCCCTATCTTACCATTAAAATCCACAATATCGTTTTCTTTGATTTCCATTTGTGCTTCAATTTTTGGGTCGTCCACAATTTGAACTCCATTGGTATTAATGTTGACCTGGGGTAGTTTGTTTTCGGGTAATGGTTGAACAATTACATTTTGTGCCTCGGTTTTTTCATTGTCACAAGCGGTAAATCCGATAAAAAGAAAACTTAAAAAAACTATTTTATACACTAATGTCATCACGGGGTCATTTGAGATGTAAAGGTATTTCAATTATTTCAAATCTCTATCAAGGCTGAATATTAAATCTTAACGTTAGGTTCTAAAAAAATAGTGCTCTGGCAATAGGTTTGGATGTCGATAAACAATAAAAAAAATCCATTCGGATCAATTAATTTGACGTTGGTAACTTTTTAATGTTTCCAGAATTTCTTTGCTTAACGTCTCCAGTTCTTTCATGACTATTTTATTGTTGGTGCAAATAAAGGCAATGGCCGTATAATCATTGAAGTATTCATGACGTTTAGACCATATTTTTTCAAAAACCATGGCATTTGGCAATTTGTCCACATCTATGATGTTGTTGAAACTTTCATAAGGCTCGTCCACAAATGGTTCTGTCCATTGTTCCCTTGCCTTAATATTCATACGCATCGGGAATTGATTAAAATTATCTGATGCTCTCTTTATTGAATTATAATAGTTGAACAGTGCGTCGAGCAGTTCCTTATCCCTAATAAGTTTTAAGTCTCCTGTTTGTATAAGTTGGGTCCAGGTGACTGGCTCGACATACCAAGGATTAATATCTCCTGCGCTTTTAAAGTCACTAATATATTGCAAAGAATCTTCAACCATTAATGTGTTGGATTGCCAAGCACTTATGACCCTTATCATTCGGGTTTCTTTATATTCGAACTGTTTTTTAATTGTGTCAAAATAAGAAATGTCCAAACTTATTTCATTGATCAGCCTATCAATATAATCCTTTTCTGTTGCCCTATATTTTCGCATTTCATTCCAATTATTGACCTGAAGCGCCAAAAGGATACCAATCATGACCAGCGCTATCTCGCCAATTGCATATTTAAAGTACCGTGCTGTCTTACCTTCATTTAGCAATTGTTGGCGGATTTTACGGAAGAATTTGATCATTGGTTGGTTATTAATGAATTCCTCTAAAGATAAGAAAATATACAATCCCTAGATTAGGATAAAAAAAGAGACCTACACAGGGTAGATCTCTTTAAAAAAATTAATTACCCCATATTAATTTGGAAGTAAAGGGCATTCAAAATAAACATCTGTTGCCTCAAAATCCGATAAGTCAAGATCTTCCACACTACAGGCTTCCCAATACTTGTTGGGGTCTACGCCTTCTTTTAAAGTGTTTACATGCCAACGACCACCATTAAAATCCTGGTCTCCAGGGTGAGACTCTGAAATAGCTCCAAGACCATCTTTAAAAGTAGCGCCGTTATAGAGTTCGTCAAAATTGCCAGCGGTAGGTTTGAAACTGGTATTGGTCCCAAGTGTTCCATAGGCCTCACAATCAGACCAAATTTTTGGAGCATGTCTATCAGAATTGGAACTTTTGGATTCCACATTGGCTTTTAAACTTGCTTCGCTTAAACTTGAATCAATGGGCTCATCGCTTGGGCTACACCCAACCACGATAATCAGGGCAAATAATAAATTTAATGACAATAACTTTTTCATAATTGAACTTTTAAATTAATAATACCCTCAAATGTATTTTTTAAGTTGAAAAAGAAATGTTAGCTGGCTAACATATATTGAATATTATTTAAAAAATGTCTTGTTATTATTAAGAAATTTCTGTTGAATTTTTTTAACTATTTTTAGTAGGTACTACAAAACCTTAAATAAAATGCCGGAACCTATCCTTAAAATTGTTGATGTTTTCTTTTTTGGATTCCATACAATTCTAATTCTCTTTAATGTTCTCGGCTGGCTTGTACCAAGATGGCGCTTTGCTAATTTTATCACATTGTCCCTAACCGCATTTTCATGGTTCATACTAGGAATTTGGTTTGGTTGGGGCTATTGTATTTTTACCGATTGGCACTGGGAAGTGCGCAAAATGCTTGGTTATCATGATATGAGCTCTTCATATATACATTTTCTTGTGCTTAAAATCACAACTATTGATATTCCAACTAATATGGTCGATGCGTTTACTGTTATTGTGTTCAGCTTAGCGTTTATCTTAAGTGCCTATCTTAATGTAAGGAATTGGAAGGCAAACAAAAAAGGTGCTAAAAACAAAATCTCATAATGTTTTACTTTATGCTGTTCGAGTTAAGCTTTTCGAAGCAAAAGTGGTCAAAATAAAAACGTCTCCATTTTAGTGACGTTTTTATTTCGAAGCTCCCCCTCTTGGGCTTCCCGCCTCGGGTGGGATAAACTTCCCGCCCAAAAGGTTGAAAAGAAAAAGAGCCACACTCTTGGTGTAGCTCTTCATCATTTTGCTCCCCCTCTTGGGCTCGAACCAAGGACCCTTTGATTAACAGTCAAATGCTCTAACCAGCTGAGCTAAGGAGGATCATTTTTAAGATTTTATCGTCTTTTCTGACGTTTCTCTTTACTATAAATCCTACCGGATGCATAAGAACTCAGTTCTGAGCCCACTCCCATGGCGTGGCAGGTAAAGAGGAGTATGTTTCGCTTTTTGCGAGCGCAAATATATATTATTTTTTAATCACTGCAAATATAACACTTAAAAAAGTTTTATTTAAAAATAGCCTTGAAAATGTCGTTTCCATTGGCAAAAAGTACCAGCCCAATCAAAATGAAAAACCCAACCAATTGGGCACGTTCCAAAAATTTTTCACTCGGTTTACGACCAGAGACCATTTCGTAAAGCAGGAACATGACATGGCCACCATCCAAAGCCGGAATTGGCAATAGGTTTAGAACTGCCAGCATAATGGATAAGAAAGCTGTAATCCCCCAGAAAAATTCCCAACTCCACGTGTCGGGGAACACATTGTAAATGGCGTAAAAGCCTCCAACACCTTGATATGCACCCGTACTTGGAGTGAATATCAATCGTAGTTGCTCTCCGTACTTTTTAAACTGCTTGACAAATTTGGTGGTTCCAACTCCAAAGCTTTCAAAAAAACCATATTCCTTTCTCACCAAATCAACATATCCCAATTGGTCAAATAGTTCAAGGTTTCCGCCGCTTATGATGCCCAATTTTCCATCTTCATTTACATCTAAAGTTACGGTAATGTTTTTTCCGTTCCTTAAAACAAAGGCCTCTACTTCTTGATTTTTAAATTGATTCAGGACTCCTGCCAATTGATCAAAATACTTTACTTCCTGATCATTAATCCCCATTATGATATCGCCCTTTTGAATTCCTGAATTGGCATTTTGCAAGGTGTCCACAGCATGGTCTACATAAAAAGGCGTTCTTAGACTCAAAATGGGCTGTCCGTTTGAAGTTGTCAATTTGCCGGCAAAATCTTGAGGAAAATTAATTTTCAATTCCTCTCCTTTTCTATCAATTACCACTTCTTTTGCAGAAATAAAGCTATAGCTCAAATCGGCCAAATTATCATATTTCACACCATTTACCGAAACAATATTGTCACCTGTTTTAAGGCCAACATCGTGCAAGGCATTGTTTTCAATCAAGTATCCATCCTTTATGCTTTCGGTGGAAACGGTTGTATCCCCGTAAAATCCTGACATAAAAATATAAATCATCCAAGCCAAAATAAAATTAACGGTCACGCCACCAAGCATGATGATCAGGCGCTGCCAACTTGGTTTGGAACGAAATTCCCACGGTTGCGGCGGCTGGGCCATTTGGGCTTTGTCCATGCTTTCGTCGATCATTCCAGAAATTTTTACATAACCTCCCAAAGGCAACCAACCAATGCCATAGACGGTATCACCAATTTTCTTCTTGAAAAGCGAATATTTAATGTCAAAAAAGAGATAGAACTTCTCCACTCGTGTTTTAAACACTTTCGCAGGGATAAAATGCCCTAATTCGTGTAGAACGATAAGTAGTGAAAGGCTCAATAAAAATTGAGATATTTTTATAACAAACTCCATGTATTTCCAGTCAAAAAAATTATAAGGCACAAAAGTAATGTTTTACCACCATTTAGAAAACAATTGGCTTCCTATATGTTATTTTTTTAACACCGATTTATTAATTACGCCTTCATTGGTTTGAAACTGAACAAATAATAGACCCGTTGAAAATGAAGTCAGGTCGATTTTTGGTGTCCAATTTCGTTTATAAAGCAATTGCCCAATGGCATTAAAAATCCGGATTTCGTTAACTTCAAGATGATCCGGCTTTTGAATGGTTATGGTATTGGAAGTTGGGTTGGGAAAAACCAATAAACCTTTAGGGAATTCCGATTGCCGAATCCCAAGCGTTATGGAATTATCTTTTGAAATGATATCGGCCTCTGGATCAAATTCAATGGAACTAATGGTGAAATTTACGGTATTGGAAAAAGCCTCATTATTTGTTGTATTGTCCAAAATTATATCCAATTCTTCACCCAAAGTCCCATTGACCTTAATAGGTAAAGGTGCTTCAAAAAACGAAACCGATGGATCACTTTGTGTCTGTGACACCGTGGTGTACAATTGATTTCCCGCTTGATACCATTGAAGAGTGTAACTTGGATAACCTTGATTATAAAGCCAATCATTGAAAAACTCCGACAAATCCTGTCCGGTTGTGGTTTCCATAATGGCAATAAGATCTTCCGTTTTGGCATAAGCATACGCGTGGTTGGCATCAGCCAAATAATTTTGAAGCCCTTGAAAAAAATCAACATCCCCTAGTTTTTTTCGAAGCATATGTAATACCATTGCCCCTTTATTATAACTTAATCTTCCATCAAAAATCCTACCCACGTCTGTGGTGTCCGCATCTGTTAAATATACAGCGCCATTGGGTTGAGAGGTTATCGAATTGATGCGTTGTTGTTTCCAAATAATAAAATCAGAATTCTGACCAAGATTTTCAATGGTCAACCCAGATAAATAGGTGGCAAACCCTTCATTTAACCAAATGTCTTTCCAACTGCCACAGGTAATTTTGTTGCCAAACCATTGATGTGCCAATTCGTGTGCAATTAAATTTCTCCCAAAACTTCCCATAAACGAAACCGTGGTATGTTCCATGCCGCCATTCCAACCAAACTGCGCATGTCCGTACTTTTCGTCAGCAAACGGATATTCTTCAAATAAACTGGAATACAAATTCATGATGTCTACAGTAACAGGAGTACTAGATTGAGCACTTTCCAAGTTTTCAGGATCAGGATACACATAGTTAACAATAACAAATGGGTTGCCATTATTTGGAACTGTATGTGAATACACTTCGTAATTGGTTACTGCCATGGCAACCAAATAGGCTGGAATTGGATACTGATGTTTAAAATGTGTGGTTTTATTGGAACCATTTATAGTTTGGCTTTGTTCCAGACCATTTGATACAGCAACATATTCTTCGTTTGACAGATTATATTGTGGCGTTGTAATATAAACATCAATGGAATCTATTTTATCGTTCAAGTCTTGCTTACAGGGCCACCAACCTTTAGCGCCATAAGGCTCAGACAAGGTCCAAATTATAGGATCGCCATCATGTGTATCTTGTTCATAGGATCCAAAACCTGAGCTAATGGGATTGCCTGAATACGTAATTTCCACAATACCTGTTTCACCTAAATTCAAAGTTTCAAATAAAGTGATGACAAGTTCATCGTTACTGTTTTGTGTAAATGATAGTGCATTGCCGTTTTGCATCACTTGGGAAACGATCATATTATCTGATAGATCGAAGGTAACTTCGGTCATATTTTCTTTAGCCATAAAATGTGTTGTTACCACGCCATTTAAAATTGTAGAGCTAGGATCTACCGTAAATTCCAACCGATGGTATGTCACATCATAGTTCCCCGTGTTAAGATTGGCGCTATGCATCATTTTTTTTGAAGCCGATTTAGCCTCAGCTTCACGTATTGAATTTAAGGTTTCATTAAAATCTTGAGCATAAGTCAACAGGGAAATTAAAAAAACAAAAAAGAGTAGAGGTGCTTTCATAGTGGGCAAATTTTCCTTAATAGCATCTTAAAATTACTATTTTTATTCATTATGTATCGTATTTTTGCGACCTAATCTTACAATTAGCAAGAAGCACATCACATGTTATCCTTTTTTAAAGACTATAAATACTTTGCCATTGCCTTTGCAATACTCTCCCTAGTCATCATCCTTGTTTTTTACAATATCCTAAAAGTGGACAAACCGTTGCCAATTTATCAGCCTGCCAACGTGAATTCGGAATTGGTTGATAGTACTTTATTGGATACACGAAAATACCATACCATTGCTGATTTTAGTTTAATCAACCAAAATGGGAAGACCATCACTCAAGACGATTATAAAGATAAAATTTATGTGGCCGATTTCTTTTTTACAACCTGCCAAACCATTTGCCCGATCATGACCGATAACATGGCTGAAATTCAAGAACAAATTTTAAACGATAACGAGGTGATGTTGCTGTCACATTCTGTTACACCGGAAATAGATTCGGTTGAACAGTTGAAACGGTATTCAAAAGAAAAAGGTGTTCTTGATGAAAAATGGAATTTGGTCACGGGTGACAAAAAACAAATTTATGACTTGGCACGAAAAAGTTATATGGCCGTAAAAACCATGGGAAACGGCGATCAATACGATATGATCCATACCGAAAACTTTATGCTCATTGATAAAAAGCGACAAATTAGAGGCTATTACGATGGGACAAAACCTGAAGACATTGCTCGTTTGTTAAATGATATTAAAATCCTAAAAAAAGAATACCAATAGTTTTTTACCCTGATTTTTTAGCTCTATTTTTGCTTCTTTAAAATCAATCTAAATAAGCTTGCAAACTACTTTAGCACAACTAAAACGAGGAGAACGCGCTGTAATTGTTGATGTGTCTTCAATACACATCCCATTAAAACTTTTAGAAATGGGCTGTTTGCCCGGTAATTTTGTGGAGCTGTTACAAATGGCTCCATTCGCAGATCCCTTGTACTTAAACATCAATGGCACTCATTTGGCCATTAGAAAGGAAACTGCTGCTCATATTTTAATTGAAAAAACCAATGAGTAAGCATATCAATGTCGCATTAATTGGAAATCCAAATACGGGTAAAACTTCGGTGTTCAATGCCCTAACCGGGTTAAACCAAAAAGTTGGCAATTATCCAGGTATTACGGTTGAAAAAAAAGAAGGCATTTGTAAATTACCTCGAGGTGTTAAGGCCCATATTTTAGATTTGCCGGGGACTTACAGTTTAAATGCATCATCCCTTGACGAGAATGTGGTCATCGAATTGCTATTGAACAAAAATGATAAGGACTTTCCAGATGTTGCGGTTGTGATCAGCGATGTTGAGAACTTAAAACGCAACCTCCTGCTTTTTACACAAATAAAGGATTTGGAAATCCCTTCCATTTTGGTCATCAATATGGCAGACCGAATGAACTATAAAGGCATTTCGTTGGACATTGACTATTTGGAAAAACGGTTGGAGACCAAAATTGCATTGGTCAGCACTCGTAAAAATATAGGAATTGATGTGCTAAAAGAGCTCATAACCAATTATAAAGACCTCTCCGTCAAACACTGTTTGGATACTACAGAAATTGATCCTGAATATTTTGAAAATTTACATAAAGCATTTCCAAACCAATCCCTATATAAGCTTTGGTTGGTCATTACCCAAGATGTGAATTTTGGTAAAACCGACCGAAATGAAATAGATCCAGTGACCGATTTTAAAACCAAATCTAAAAGTGATTTAAAACGATTACAGCAAAAGGAGACCATAAAACGCTATCAATTTATTAATGATATCCTTAAAAATGGACAGGCTATTGATTTGGCCAATGCCAAGGATTTACGCATAAAATTGGACAGAATCTTGACACATAAAGTTTGGGGCTATGCTATTTTCTTTATAATCCTACTTACAATCTTTCAAGCCATTTACGACTGGTCGAGCGTTCCAATGGATTTTATTGATGGTGTTTTTGCCTCTTTAAGTGAATGGGGTAAAAATGTATTGCCCAATGGTGCCTTTACAAATTTATTGACAGAAGGTATTATTCCGGGACTTGGGGGCATCGTGATTTTCATTCCCCAGATCGCATTTCTATTTTTGTTTATTTCCGTGCTTGAAGAAAGTGGCTATATGAGTCGGGTGGTGTTTTTAATGGATCGGATCATGCGCCGGTTTGGATTGAGCGGCAAGAGCATTGTGCCCCTTATTTCTGGAACTGCTTGTGCCATTCCAGCCATTATGGCAACCCGTAATATTGAAAGTTGGAAAGAACGTTTGATCACCATATTGGTTACACCATTTATCACTTGTTCAGCAAGATTGCCTGTTTATTTGATAATCATTTCTTTGGTAATTCCTGAAGGACGCATTTTTGGTTTAGGATATCAAGCCTTAACATTAATGCTGTTGTACCTCATCGGATTTGGAACTGCGATTGTTTCCGCTAAAATTTTAAACAGAATTTTGAAAATTAGAAGCAAAACATTCTTTGTCGTGGAAATGCCAAACTATAAGTTACCGCTATTGAAAAATGTGGTGTTGACAGTCATTGAAAAAACAAAATCGTTCGTGTTTGGTGCTGGTAAGATCATTTTGGCCATATCCATACTCTTGTGGTTTTTGGCTTCAAATGGACCGGGAAAGGATTTCAATAATGCAGAAGCTATTGTCAAGACAGAATATGCCTCACAAAATTTAAGTGATACCGATTTACAGCAAAAAATTGCTTCCCATAAATTGGAACATTCCTTTATAGGGCTTACTGGGCGTGCTATAGAACCGCTCATTAGTCCTTTGGGCTATGATTGGAAAATTGGTATTGCTATTGTAAGTAGTTTTGCAGCCCGCGAAGTGTTTGTTGGGACATTGGCCACCATTTATAGTGTTGGTAACAACGAAGAGGAAACCATCAAAAACAGAATGGCTGGCGAAATCAATCCAATTTTGGGCGGCCCGTTGTTTAATTTTGCCTCAGGAATTTCCTTGCTGTTATTTTATGCCTTTGCGATGCAATGCATGAGCACACTTGCGATAGTGAAAAAAGAAACGAATAGTTGGAAATGGCCTATTTTACAATTAACTTTAATGAGCAGTTTTGCCTATATTGTTGCACTAATAGCCTTTCAGTTATTGAAATGATTCATTTCTGCGAAGGCAGGAATCTCATGAAATGAAAATTATCTCGACAATCTATATATGAACACCTTAATTCAAAATATATTGGTTTTTTCCGCCTTGGCACTTGCATTGGTCTTTTTGGTGAAGAAATTCTTTTTCAAATCTTCAAAAGCCAAAAAAAACTGTGGCGGTGATGACAATTGCGGTTGCCATTAGTCTTTATTCTTCCTTATTATGTCGTTATCCAACGTAATGACCATTGTAAATAAATCCCAATTTTTCACCTCGCACAATAATTTGTTTGTATCAAAAATATAAATTAGTCTTGTCTAAAAATATTGTTTAGTAACACTAAATATTATATCTTTGTAACTGAAAATAATTTCAAGAATGAAGACTAAAATTTTATTGTTCACGTCAATTTGTTTCGTTATTGCAGTATCGTGTGAAAAGCTTGAACCGATTGCCCCATCAAGTGTCGAAGTACTGGAAGGAGATATAGAAGGATTAAATACTGCACAACGGGCTCAATTCTTGAGAGGAGATGAAGCTTTTAGCGATGTATTTACTTCTTCTAAAGGCTTGGGACCATTGTTTGTAACTAATAGTTGCATTAGCTGTCACATTGGCGATGGAAAAGGACATCCATTTACCACGCTTACGCGTTTTGGGCAAACCGATAGTACGGGAAATAAGTTTCTCAATATGGGGGGTCCACAACTCCAACATAGAGCTTTAGCTGGTTATCAGCCGGAAACTGTTCCAAACGGAGCGACCTTTTCAAAATTCACACCTCCTGCCGTAACAGGTCTTGGTTTTCTACAATTTGTAACAGATGCCGATATTTTGGCAATGGCCGACCCCAATGATTTGGATGGCGATGGCATTTCAGGCATTCCGAATTGGATTGCCCTAAAGGATTTTGTTACACCAGATCCCATTGCTATTTCTCAAAATGGAAAGTACATACATCGCTTTGGCAAAAAGGCCGCCGCATACGACTTGTTGGACCAAACAGTGAACGCATATAACCAAGATATGGGCATAACTTCCTCTTTTGACCCCATAGATACCTACAGCGGA
>DASWKU010000508.1:0-3899 GCA_036396455.1 Flavobacteriaceae bacterium | reverse complement strand
ATGAATTCTTGATCCTTTCATTCCAACACAGGCCCCAACCGGGTCAATTCTGTCGTCATAAGAATCTACGGCAACCTTAGCTTTTTCACCTGGGATTCTGACCACATTTTTAATGGTGATCAGCCCATCAAAAACTTCAGGTATTTCCTGCTCAAACAGTTTTTCCAAAAATATGGGAGCGGTTCTGGACATGATTATTGTAGGCTTGTTTCCCTTGAGCTCAACACTTTCAATAATCCCTCTTACATTTTCCCCTTTTCTGAAAAAATCGGATGGAACCTGTTTTTCTTTAGGCAAAATGATCTCATTGCCTTCATCGTCCAATAATATAATGGCCCTGTGGCGAATATGGTGTACTTCGGCTGTATAGATTTCGCCTTCCAAATCTTTAAATTGCTTATAGATATTGGTGTTATCGTGCTCATGGATTTTAGAGATCAGATTTTGGCGCAGTGCCAAAATGGAACGACGCCCAAGATCGATTAACTTTACCTCTTCGGCAACATCTTCACCAACCTCAAAATCAGGTTCAATTTTCTGGGCCTCACTTAAGGCAATTTCTTGATTTGGGTCTTCAACCTCGTCATCGGCAACAACAATCCTGTTTCTCCAAATTTCCAAATCTCCCTTGTCTGGATTGATTATAATGTCAAAGTTATCATCGTCACCATACTTCTTTTTTAATGCATTTCTTAACACATCTTCTAAAATCGCCATTAATGTGACACGATCTATAAGTTTATCGTCCTTAAATTCTGAAAAAGAATCGATTAACGCAATATTTTCCATATCTACTATGAATTAAAATTTTATTACCACTTGTGCTTCCAAAATAGTATCGAACTCTATTTTAGCTTGCTTTTTTACTACTACCTTTCCCTTACCGACGGGTTTAGGCTCTTTGGTTTTCCATTCCAAAAAAATACCTTCATTGTCACAATTGGTAAGCTTTGCTTCAAAACTCTGCTTGTCTTTGGTCTTGACCGCCAAAAGCCTTCCAATATTTTTTTTGTATTGTCTATTATTGATCAAAGGCGAAGTGGCTCCTGCCGAGGTCACTTCTATTGAAAAATCCTGTTCTTCTCTATCCAGGTTGTGCTCTATGGCTCGGCTTATAAACATACAATCTTCTACAAGAACACCATTGTCGCCATCTATAATTACCATTATGGCATTGTCTTCCGAAACTTTAAGCTCCAATAAAAACAAATCTTGCCGTTCTTCGAGACCTTTGTTTACTAACTTTTTTACTTTATCCTTGAACATTTTAGTATAAAAAGAGGGGACTTTTTGTCCCCTCGTATTTTCTTTTTTCATACAACGGGGCAAATATACAACATTTAAATTTATTTTCGCAAGAAGAATAAAGTCGAATTTTATTATTAAATTTAAGGTGCAACAAATGATACTATTCCCATGAATAAAATTCTTGTGCCAACTGACTTTTCAAAAGAAGCTGAATACGCTTTAAAAGTTGCCGCTCAGCTTTCCAAAACTTACGGAAGCGAAATTTATTTGCTCCACCTTTTGGAACTCCCAATACAGGGAGTAGATGCATTAAGCACCTATAGCGAGCTACCCGAAACTATGTTTTTTATGGAATTGGCCAATCAAAAACTTGAGGTTTTAATGGCTAGCGATTATTTGGAAGGATTAAAGATCCACGTTACCATAAAACCCGATAATGCCTTTAGTGGTATTATAGAAAAATGCAAGGAACACCATATTGATATGGTTGTAATGGGCTCTCATGGTGCCACCGGATTAAAGGAAATGTTTATTGGATCCATCGCTGAAAAAGTGGTGAGATTTTCAGATATTCCGGTAATGGTCATTAAAAAGGACCACGACAATTTTAGTGTGCAGAATTTTGTTTTTGCGTCAGATTTTAAAAAGGAAAGTCGACACACTTATAAAAAAGCTATTGAAATTGCTCAATTGTTTGATGCCAAAATACATTTGCTCATGGTCAATACTTCCACTAATTTCATGACCACATCAAACGCTAAAAATAGAATCCAGGAGTTTGTTAAAGGCATTGATTTTGATAACTACACCGTTACCATTTACAATGATGAAAGCATTGAAACTGGGATTTTAAATTTTTCCAGGGATATTGATGCAGATCTTATCGGAATTAGCACACATGGCAGACAAGGTCTTTTACATTTCATTAATGGAAGTATTGGTGAAGATTTGGTGAACCATGCGAAACGACCAGTGATTACTTTTAAGATATAATCCAATTACAACAAAAAAAATCCCAACTCAAAATAGAATCAGGATTTACATTTATGTTGGCCTACTAGGGCTTCACGCCTTTGGCGTGATAAACCCTGCCTGCGGCAGGCAGGTTCTCGCCCTGACAGTCTATTAAAAACAAAAAGCCCTTACTTATTAGCAGGGACTTTTTCAATTTATGTTGGCCTACTAGGGCTCGAACCTAGACTCTTCTGGACCAAAACCAGACGTGTTGCCAGTTACACCATAGGCCAATCTCAAATGAGGATGCAAATTTAGAACAAAGTTTTATTTGCACAAATAAATTACTCAAAAATAATCTGAAAACCTTAACGTTAACTTAAAAAGTTAAGCCCTTAACTTTTTTATTATTAAATTCGCTCGCAATAATACGAAGTATAAATTATGACGCTTTTCAACTTTAAGAAATGGAACACCATAACCGGATGGTTTGTTTTTCTTATAGCCTTTATCACTTATGCCCTTACCATTGAGCCTACCGTTAGTTTTTGGGATGCCGGAGAATATATTTTAACCTCAGCTAAATTACAAGTGGGACATCCACCGGGAGCCCCTTTATTTCAAATGCTGGGTGCATTTTTCTCAATGTTTGCCCTACAGCCTTCCCAAATTGGAATGATGATGAACATGATGAGTGCTATATCTAGTGCATTCACTGTTTTATTCATGTTTTGGACCATCACTATTTTGCTGCAAAAGCTTGTTGGTAATTCTAAAGCGTTATCAAAAAATAAAGCTTTGGCAATTTTAGGAAGTGGTGCCGTAGGTGGTTTGGCGTTTACATTTACCGATTCGTTTTGGTTCAATGCTGTTGAAACCGAAGTTTATGCCATGGCCACTTTTATCATGGCTATTATGTTTTGGCTTGGGCTGCGTTGGGAGCAGGATATGAATACACCAAGAGGGAATAAATGGCTTATCTTAATTGCCTTTATTATAGGGCTTTCGTTTGGGGTACATTTTATGGGGCTATTGACCATTCCTTCATTAGGGCTTATTTACTATTTCAAAAATTACAAGGAGATTACTGTTAAAAACTTCATCATAGCCAATGTGGTTTCAGTGGGTATTCTATTGTTTATTTTTAAATTATTGGCACCCAATATTCTACACTTTTTTAGTGCTTCAGAAATATTTTTTGTCAACTCCATAGGGCTTCCTTTTAATTCAGGTTCCATTATTGCCGCTCTTATTTTAATAGCTGCTATCTATTATAGTTTAAAATATACCAAGCAAAAACAGTACAAGCATCTCAATACGGCCATACTTTGTTTAACATTTATCATGATTGGGTTTTCAACATGGTTGATGTTGCCCATTCGAGCCAACGCCAATGTGATCATTAACGAAAACAATCCTTCAAGTGCAAGGGAACTTTTGGCGTATTACAATTTGGAACAATATCCCGAGACCCATTTGTTTTATGGGCCACAGTTTACCGAGGACTATGCAGGCGCAGACGAGAACCAACCTTTTGTGGATGACAAGCCAAAATATGAAAAGGATGAAAAAACAGGCAAATATGTTATAGTAAATGATTGGAAAAATTCCAAACAAAACTATAATCATAAACACGCTTCGATTCTTCCCAGAATGTGGAGCAGGGAACATGCCGAAAATTATATGATGTTCACGGG
>DASWKU010000507.1:0-12202 GCA_036396455.1 Flavobacteriaceae bacterium | reverse complement strand
GCCGCCAATCTTCAATATTAGTGGAGTTAATTGAAACGGCATTAATGCCCAATCGTTCAGCCGCCTCAATTTGATTTCGCATTAAGGCCAGTAATGGTGATATGATGATGGTTGGTCCTTTGCCCTGATCCCTTAATATTTTACTGCTTATAAAGTACACCGAACTTTTTCCCCAACCTGTGCGTTGAATTACCAATAATTTTTCCTTACCAACTGTTAATTTTTGAATAGCCTCCCATTGACCATCTCTAAAATCGGCATCTGGAATATTAAGTGCTCTCCTAAGCAGTAATAATGCGTTTTCTCTATTCAATGTAGTTTGTTTTAGGACATTTTGTTAACCATTATACTTCTTAAAATTCTTCGCCTGTTCAAATATCACTTTTTAAACTTCATCTCTATCTACAAGGGGTTTGACACCATCGTATTTCATTTCGTTTGGGAGCCTACAAAGTCATGGGACTTCGCAGAGCGGCGCGCGCCTGTTAAAGCCTTATTCACTTTTCAACCTTATATTTTCGTAGGTTTTCATAACCAAATCCTTACCATATTTGCGCTCTAAACGTCGTAAATTAAAATGAGCATTGGCCATTTTCTGAAAATGGTTAACAAAAACTAAATTTATAGTACCACCTCCCACAGCACCAGCAATTGGCAATGCTTGGGCAACAAATTTCTCGGTTATTAAAACACTAAATCTAGTCGCAATTTGGGCAATAAATTTTGTTACGGCATTTGATCCCATGGCACTGGCACTTTTGGCAGCTGCTTTTATAGCTGCATTTATACCAGAGGCTGTAACATTCATTAGTGTTGAAGATAAAGCTGCTCGGGTTAAATAATAACTTGTTTCCATACCATCATCATTTTTTGATTGCCCCCCAAGAGCAAATACTTCTAAACATTGCAGTTGTCCTTCCAAGGAGTTAATATCTTCACCTTGACTTCTGGCTATATCCAAAATAGTTCGCATTATAAATTTGGTTGAAATGGTCATTTCAGAAACAAATATGGCAGTACCAATACCTGTTGTCGACCCAAAAAAACCTCCAGCAACTCCAGAACCCGTAACTATTGCTTTATAGGTTTTATTTGAAGGCTTTTTAAACGTTTTTCTTTTTGAAATTGTTAGCAGATTGGCTTTCAATATTCCCAACAATATCTTTTCCGTTGATCTTTGAATAAATGATAAGGTCCAATTTGGAATATATTTTGAACCAGATTCTAAGGTACTTCCAACTTTGTTAACCTGTTTGATAGCCCACCCTAAATTTTCCATATCGTACTTTGCCTTCTTAATGGTTTGAAGGTCTTCTTCAGAAATAATAAGTGTTAGATCTTTAGTATTCATGTATTCAATAAACGCTCCTTTAAATGTCTTTTGTAACAGGCTGTAAAAAATTGCTTGCTATATTAGATTGTACACTTGTATTAATGTATCCCATTTTTTTGGTTTTCAATATACATAATCTCCTTCTTCTTTTTCATCATCACGCTTACAATCCAGAATATGGTTCATCTCCACGCCACATAAATGCATCCTTGTTTATTTGTTAAATGATTATTTTTACAAAGATATGAGTCGGTGGACTTCGTGGAGCAGGTTTTGTTTTATTGGGAGTTGGGTAGCAGTCCCGAAAGAGGGTGAGATCATATCATTTTGGCAAAAATTTTTATATTGAAACCTAATGAGCTATTTTTAATCTAAAGTAATGGCAATACTTATCTATGGTCACAGTATACGGGCAAATAGAATCATTAACAAGAATTAAGGAGACCTTACATCAAAAAGGAATTGATAGATTCAATTCCATTGGTGATATCAAAAAATTCAAATTAAGGTATGAATTAGAAAGGCAGGACATATCTCATCAAGTAGAGCAAGATGTAACATTTGAAATCGAAAACCTGCAAACGAATAAAATTAAATTCCAGAAACTTTTCGACAATCTAAAAGCCAAGGAAATAAAAAAACTCCTTGGTAAAATCACAACACTAAAGACAAAGTTGGATACTATCAATTCAACAGCTACCAATAATCTTATCATTAGAATAGTAAATCGGTTTCAACTCTTGATTCTTAAGTTCAGAATAAACAAACTTGAGAAGCATTTTGATGCCACCATTGCATTAAAGACTTATAATACTAGATCAAGATTGGATTCCACGAACGAAAAACTGCAAAAATACACTGTCAATAAGGAAAAGATTATTGAGCAACGCAGTTCACCCATGCTTAGAAAGCTAGCCTATACAAAACAAGTAATAGAAAACCTTGAACCCTTAATTGCAGGAGCGATTGGAGAAAATCTGGTTGAAAAAGAACTCAAAAAATTAACAGGCAAAAACATTTTATTCAATGATTTTTCAATGCAATTTACACCTCCAATTTATAATAGAGAAGAAAACGACCGAATTTTCAGTATACAAATTGACCATTTATTAGTGACCAATGCTGGTATATTTATTATAGAAACGAAGAATTGGAGCAAAACTTCGATTGAAAGCCTGGACCTGAGATCTCCGGTGAAACAAATTAAGCGAACTAATTATGCCTTATTTGTCATGCTCAACAGTGATTCCCATCAAAAGGGCATTGGGCTTAACCACCACCACTGGGGAGCAAAAAAACTGCCGATAAGAAATATAGTGGCTATGATCAATGCAAAGCCTAAGGAAGAATTTAGCCATGTGCAAGTTAAAACTCTTAAAGAGTTAAATAATTACATCACCTATTTTGAACCCATTTTTGAAGATAATGAAGTTTATAGAATTTCTGAATATTTAAAAATGATAAAAAACTAATTAATGAATTACAAGGCCAACTTTCCTAAGTTTAGTTTGTAATTTTTCGTCTAAATTTTCAAGGTCAGCATCTACCAATTCAACAAGAGTAAAATTATGTTTAGAATATAATTCAAGTTTGCGTTTTTTTCTTTCCTTATATTTTTCATCATTTTCCATACCCCAAAACTCTACATATATTTTGTTTTGAGGCAAATAGAAGTCACAGTACATGTCTTCATCAATATTTAATTTCTTTTCATACGCATGTACAATGCCATTATTATAAAAAAAGTTATCTATTAACAGTTCAGCTCTACTTCTCACATAATGACCGTCAGATGTTCTTTTCTCTGCCTTTAGTTTAAGTCTAAAATCTAATTCACTATTACCGTTGAGTTCTTTTTCTGAATTATTGTTAATTTCTTCTTCTCCTTCTCCAATCTTGATTGTACGAACCAAGTGTTTATTTGATAAAATACTTTCATTCCATAAAACATATGGCACACCATTTTGTGATTCCATTTGGTGCCCCCCATTATTGATACCACCACTCGTTGCACTCCAACCATCTAATTCCTTATTCTGCCAACCAATTTCTGACAAATATAAATTCACCCTTCTATTTGAAATATTGAAATATTCTCCAATTTTAGTAGCATTCAACAGTTCTTTAGAATCAATTGTTTGCTCCAAATCCAAATTGTATGGCCATACAATATACTCTCCGTATTTTGGTGTGTATTTGGTTTCACCACCTGCAATTCGACCATCCTTGGTTAATTCCCATTTGTTATCCTTTTTATAAATCCAACCCTTTTTGTGAAGTTCAATAAATAGGTCTTTTGAATCCATGGCCTTTTTCTTTGCTAATTGTGAAGTTGATAGTAGTTTCATTGTTAAATAAGATTTGGTTTTTATTATTAGTTTAACTTTTTAAGCACTCCAATCACTAAACTGCCCTTCGGCCTGTTGCATGATTTCTTCCAAGATTTCATTGAGTTTGGATAAACTTACTTTCTTTCGTAATTCCTTTTTTACGGCCAGTCGTATGGCTGCCTTTGCATTTTCCTTTTTGGTCCAATCCAGTTGCAGGTTTGCCTTTACGGCTTTTACCACGGCATGCACCACATCTTGTATTGGGCCTTCTTCTTTTATAAGTTCTTCCTTAGCCGCCAGAATATCATAAAACGCCAACTCTTCTTCACTTAAGCCCAATTCTGCAGTACGTTTATCATCATTTTGTAATTCTTTAGCACGTTCTACCAATTCGGCAATGGTGGCATAACTATCCAAGGCATTAGCGTGGTAACGATCGATCACTTTTTCAATTTCTTCCTTTAATGAGGTATATTTTTTTATGTTTTTATGTAACCTCAACTTGATTTCATCTTTTAAGATATTTTTTATCAATTCAATCTTTAAAGCCAATCCGTCTTTTTCCTTTTTCGCCCCCAATAAAAATGTTTCATCAAGAATGGAAATATCAGGTTTTTCTATGCCTGCCATTGCAAATACATCCACAATCTCGTCCGAATCGATACTTTGACTGATCAATTCCTTTATTCTTTCCTTTTGATCGTTTCGACTGGACTTTACAGACTTGGCATTTCGTACCGCTTTGGATACATGTTGAACAAAAAGTACATCCACTGCATAGTCTTGTATCGCAGGTTGACTTTTTACAATGGACAATAATCCAGATAAAGTCTTTTCAGCTTTCATGAAATTGTTGGAATCTTCATCATTTTTAATGACATGATTGACCGCTTGTTTTACCAACAACATCTTATCGGCATCCCGTAACGCCCTCCAATTGCTATAATCAATGGTATCAGGAATGAATGTTTTGCAAAATTCCACTTGATTAAAAAACAATTCCAAGGCTTGTTCAATATCTATGGTTGGTTGACCATGACCTCCTCCTCTGGTGTATTTATCTGTGGCCGATTTTAAATTGTCTCCAATCCCAATATAATCGACAATAACCCCATTTTCCTTGTCCCTAAACACGCGATTGGTTCGTGTAATGGCTTGCATTAAATTATGGCCTTTCATGATCTTATCCACATACATGGTATGTACACAAGGCGCATCGAAACCCGTCAGCCACATATCGCGAACAATCACAATCTGTAATGGATCATCTGCTTTTCTAAAGCGTTTTTTAAGGGCTTCGGTAGCATCTTTGGTACGAATGTGTTCGTTCCATTCCACCGGATCTTTTGATATGTTTCCTGTCATCACCACGGCCACTTCAGGGCACCCTTCCAAAGCTGTTAAGGCATTGTACATTTTTACACAGTTGCGCCTACTCATGCACACCACCATGGCTTTGCCTTGGAGCGTATTGGTGCGTTTTATAAAATGCTGTAATATATCTGCGGCCACTTTATTTACACGGTCTTCACTACCCGCTGCATCTTCAATGGCTGCCCATTTTAAGTTGGCATTATCTTCCTCTGTTTCGGTGATTTCATCAACTTCGTCATCAATATTTTCATTCCATAAATGCAGTTTTGCCAAACGTGGTTCATAGAAAATATTCACTGTTGCCTTATCTGCCACGGCTTGTTTAATATCATAAACATGTATGGTATTTCCAAACACTTCCTGTGTGTCAGCATCTTTACTGTCCACAGGTGTTCCCGTAAAGCCAATAAAGGAGGCATTGGGCAAGGCTTTCCGAAGGTTGGAAGCAAACCCATCCAACAAGCCATATTGCGTTCGGTGGGCTTCATCGGCCATCACAATAATGTTTTCCCTATCGGATAGCAAAGGATGTTCGGTCTCCCCCGCTTTTTCATCAGTTGCCGATTTTAATCGGAATTTTTCAATAGTCGTAAAAATAACCCCTCCGGAACCTGCCGATAATAACATTCTCAATTCATCGGTGCTTTTGGCCTGTTGTACATCGCCAACCAAGTCTTTTGCCAACACAAAATTCTCGTATAACTGAAAATCCAGATCACTTCTATCCACTTGCATGACGATGGTTGGATTCTTCAATTCGGGAAGACTACGCAATATACCCGTGTACATTGCCATAGAAATACTTTTCCCGGAGCCTTGTGTATGCCAAATCACACCGATGCGGCCATCACCAAAAGGTTTGGCCGACTTTTTAGCGGCATCCACGGCAAAATTTACGCCGAAGAACTGATGGTATTTCGCCCCTTTTTTTACAAGCGTTCCATTATGGTCTTCATGAAAAATAAAATTCTTGATGTAATTGAGCAATCGATCTTTGGGAAACAATCCAAACAAAAGGGTGTGCATCTGAAAATCGCCTTCCTGAACCGTGTCCACACCGTTGATGCTTTTCCATGGTGCGAACCATTCCATTTCTGAAGAGTACATCCCATGTTGGGCTTCATTACCATCGCTAATCACGGTTATGGCATTGTACTCAAACAGCAACGGGATGTCCTTTTTGTAATGCTGTATTTGGTTGTGTGCCTCTTTTATTGTGGTGTTCTCGTCGTACCAGTTTTTAAGTTCAAACACAATTAGGGGCAAACCATTGATATAAATTATGATGTCGGGACGGCGTTTGTTCTTTCCGGTGATGCTAAATTGATTGACCGCCCAAAAGGTATTGTTCTCGGGAGTCTCAAAATCTATGGGGTAGATATGTATGGCCTTTTCATTGCCTTGTGCATCTTCATAGTTAAAGTCGATACCTTTGGTGAGTTTTAAGTGAAAGGTACGATTGCGATGGTCCAAATCGGCTCCCACATTATTGGTAAACTCTGCCATGGCCAGTTCCTGAATGTCTTTGGGGAGTTGCGGGTATTGTTTTTTGATAAAGCCCAAGAGTTGGTCCCTAAGCACCACTTCCTTATGATTTTGTGGCAACTCCAAACCATCCTTATGGGTGTATTTTAGGTCCTGTAACCATTCGATGGTGGCTTGTTCTATGTGGGCTTCTGTGGTCATTAGTTAATTTGAATTTAATCCAAAGGCTCGTGTGCCCAACACTTCTTTCCAAAAGTTCTCTCTTTGTATCACATCTTCTTTTGCACTATTGGAATTCATAACTTCGAGTATTGACATTTGATAATTGTTTATAGCATAATCAAAACCTGATTCTTTAATTACCCTTTTCAATAATTTATTTCCACCATGGCCATTTGCCATATATTCGCTCCATCTATTCCAAAACGCCTTATCTCCATAAGCCGACCCGACATATTGATTCCCATTTAATAAATCCGTTATTAAATAAATGCCTTTCATATTTTCCAAAGCTGTTTTCCAAGTAGCTTCACCCCATTGAATGATGGGTTCCAATTCCTTGAATAGAATCTTGACTCTGTCATAGCCTGGAAAATGCTGAAAAGAGGATGGAAACTTGAATATCTCGGAAATTTTCATCTGTTCCAGATAATTTTCACCTTTTAAATAGGTGGCACGAAAGGATTTTGGAAATTCAACCAATAAACGGCCAACAAGGGACCGATTTATGGGTGACAATACCGTTTTGTATTCATAGTGGTTATCTACTTTTTCTCTCCCCAATTGCTCATATACACCAGCAAACAGCCAATTGGTTCCTGAAAAATGAATGAGCGAAAAAATATAAGGTCTCTCAAAATTCTTTTGGTTTTGCCACTCTTGCCATTCTTTAAACCTGCCATTCCAAAAGACATGCAATGGGTTTTCGCCATTATTGGGTTTAATGGCCAAATGTATTTTGACTTCTTTAGGATTGATAGTATGAAATAGTTCTGAAATAAACATTATAAAACGGTTTCTACTTGTTCTCTAAACTCCTTTAACCGCACCTCGCCACTAATTAGTTTTGGCAATAGTGTGTCGCGAAGTTGGGTTAGTGTTTGGATTTCTTTTAAGTTGGAGTGTATCTGATTATACATATCTCTTATCTGATTATTAAATTTCTTTTGAAATTCAATGTCAGGAAGAGCTAATTTAATTTGACCACCTATTAACTTCGTAGTCAAACTACCCCTTGTACTATATGAATCTGATATCATTCTAAACTCATCATACCTTAAACTTAAATCAACAAATAAAGTCTCTTTATGAATCCGATTTTCATCAGCTTTTAAAACAATTACTGATTGATTAATGGAAGTATCAAGAAACAAATAACTTGTTTGTCCTCTTGTCTTACCTTGACCTGCCGATGCTATAACTGTATTACCCTTATAGGCCATCCTTGCACTTGAACTTTTTAAACCCAATTCGGTTATATATTTATCAGTTTCAATCACAAATTTATTTCGAGTTTCTCCTGATGATAACCATGGGACTTCACCATTCCAATAATTTGGTTCTCTTGTTTTAGGAGTACCTCCTGAATAAATTCTCTCACAAATTTCATCCAACCGTTTCACCTCCCACCCTTTAGGTATTGGTCCAAGCTCACTATCGACAAACTCACCATCTTGAAAGGGTCCAAAATCTACAAACCAATGTTTGTAGAGTGCCATGGCCATGTCCTCAAGGGTTTTGTTAATGGCGAGGTTGTTTTCTATTTTGTCGTCTATGGCAGAGAGGATGGAGGCAATGGCTTGTTGTTCTGGGAGGGGTGGAAAATATATTTCCCATTTTTTCAAACTGTCCCAATCTGCTCTGGGCATTTTGGTGCCAGTACTTGTTTCTGTTGCTTTATCTGTAAATTCCTGTGTTTTTATAAGCTGATGCAAATAGTCTTGTGAGATTAAATCTTTATTTTTAGTATTTATTATCAGTATATCTGTTGAACAAATGCCCGAAAACTTTGGTCGATAGACTTTCTTAAAATAGGGTCTTATTTTACCATAAAGAATATCTCCTTCCACAAACTTTGACTTATTACTCGTGACGTCACTTGCTTTTCCAATGCCATCTAACAAAAAATTTTCTTGTCCAATATGTTCCAAACCAATGTAATTCTCACCATTAAAATCAGAAGGTTTTATTCCTTCTTTTCTCAATTTTGCGACTTCACCAAGTTTATATGAATTCCAGTTTTTGGGCATTAGAGTCCTTTTATAGTTTTAATTTCTTCAATAGTTATAGCTTTTCCAATTGTTGCATTACCATGTAACAGGACAACACATTTTTTTTGCTTATTGGTATCTTTCATTTGATTAATTGCAACTTCTAATGCTTCCATATTGGGAGAATTTACAATTATTGATTTTACAATTGGACACAAGTCTTCAATAGCGAGCCACCTAAACAACTTTTGTTCATCAAAAAAAGCTCTCTCAACCATTAGAATAGATCGAGACATTGTATATTGGTTGGCCAAACGGATTATTGCTCTTGGATTAGTATCTAAATATTCATGATAATCTTTGAGCAAATGTTTTATTGTTTCTGTGTCCTTGTTTTTTTCTTCAATTACAATATTAGAGACCGTGTCTCCAGTTAAATTAAAGTCATCCTCCATCTTTTTCATAAAATTAGGATTGGTTAATTCAGCCTTTGATTCAGACAGTCTTTCTTTGATTTCCTTTTGGTTTTCTTCGGTAAGTTCTGAAATTGATTCAGCTTTAGGTTTTTCTTCTTTTCTTTCAAGCCCCAAAATATGGTTCCAATAATTTTGTTTAACTTCTTCAGAAATGTTAGGCATGCGAAATGAGAGTTGAAATGCTTTTTCAAGGAAAAATTCACCCAGATGTTTTTTATCAACTTCTTCAGTTGTAAATTCCTCATAGGTATTTGCAAAACTTTTGGTGATCCAATTTTTATCACCTGCAACAATATAGAGTACACGCTTTTCTTTAAAAAGTGTTTGTATACCCTCTAAAAGGCATACGATATACTTTTTGTTACACCGATCAATATCATCAATAAAAATAGCTAACTGACGTTTTTTATCCTTTGAATTTATGTTATCAACTAAATTACTGAAATGTCTTTTTACACTATTCATTGGGTCAGACGCCCTAAGCACAAAAGATTTTGCTTCCTTGGAAGAGCTTATAAATAATGGAACCGTTATAAATTTTGCTAGGGCATATAATGTTCCAATAATAGAAAATAATGTTAGAATTAATTTAAGAATGTCCGATATGTTGGTAACAAAACTCTTCTCACCATTGTCTGTTCCTTGGGAGTATTGATCAAATAGATTTAAAATATCCTTTCCAAAATAAATAATGCAAAGAATAGAAATCAAAAAAACTAAAAACGCTGTAATTTTTTCCCAACCGCTATATCTCCATATTCTCCGCAACACTTCTTTACGCCAAAGATGGAAACAAGCTCTCCAATTTACTTGTTTTTCTAATTGTTCTTTTGATTTACGATAAACCTGATCAATTAGTGTCCACCATGGAGGATCAATATGTTGATTTTGCCAAGCATTGTAATCTACAATAATCCATTTTTCCACTCCAGAACTTAGGTTTTTCTTTATGAAATTTAAGAAAGAGGATTTACCTGTACCCCACTCGCCTTGTAAATGCACCATAAATGAATGGTTTAATTTGTCTGTGAAAATGTCATTTCTAATTAAATCTACAAATGCTTTAGCTACAGGTTCACGACCTAGTTTATCTTCATTTACAACTTGGTCTAAATGAAAAGGGATTTTGTCTGGTACAATTAATTCATCTAATTTATCATCTTCTATTATTTCATCGGTTTCTGGATGATTTTCCTCAGAGATATCAGGAGGCGGTGGTGGACCAGATAATGTATTTCCTAAAAATTTGAGATAATCTTCCAAATCTTTATCTGAAGCATTAACAGGTAGATTAATTCGAAACTTAACTAAAGGAATAATTCCTCGTAACAATTGGACTCCCTTGATAACTATTCGTAGGCTTGCCATAGGTTGCATACCAGCACGTCCAGCACCTAACAACGGAATAAAAATATTAATCTGGTTGCTCTTTAATTCATTAATGTAATTTTGTTTTTTAAGTGCAGAAACACATTGCAATAAGGAGGATGTGAAATCGAGAGGTTCATTTTTTTGGTCTCTTGTAATTACAAAACCCAATAAAACAGTTTTATCCTTAACAGGTTTTTCAACCCATTTATATTTTGTTTTTTTTAGGTCAGTTTCAGTAAATTCAATGGATGTTTTATCAATTCCTAAAATCTGTAAAACTTTATGGGCAATTCCATTTTTACCGATTCCACCATAAGACGCTTTTGGTAGAATAAAGATGTCGTAGTCTAATATTTCGTTACCTAATTCTTGACCGTAATAAATATTATTTAACCCTTCAATTAGAAATTCGTTTGAAAGAAGTTCTTTTGCAGTTGAATCAGCTTCGACCATAGATACTGTTTTAACATTACTCTCAACACTACTTGTTAATTCTGAACCATCATCATTTAGACCAGGAGGTGGTAGTGGACCTTTGGGTTTTCTTTTTCCTGTTAATTCACCACTAACTGATGAACTGCCTTTGCTAGTACCGCTTAAATCAACAGTTACATGCCTAACAAAATTAATATTATACTTGTTAGCTAAATTTGCGATATCAATGCCATCGTATAAAATTGGTTTTGATTCCCCGAATGCATTTAAATTCCTATTGAAAAATTGTTTATCCTCATCAGATAATGATTCCGCACAAACAACAATCAGTTTTGAATTCCTATTTGACCTAGCCCTTTGTAAAGATTGGAATCTTTCATTTATTTTGTCCCTAAAACTTCCCCTGTTTTTACTTTCATAATTTTTAAGAATTTCAACAAAATACTCTTTTGGTACATCTGCTAAATCAAACTTAAAACTGTTTCTGCCTAAATTCACATTTTGGTTCGGTAGCAATCCAATATCAAATTCGAGATTAAGTACTTTTTGTACCAACTCTTCGAAATTTTCAAAACCATTTTTATTTACCATTATAAACGATCAAAATTCTCTAAAATCTGTTGTTGCAAGGCATTTCCCTTTCCAAACTGCTCTTGCAACTGTGCTTTTAAGGCTTCCATTTTATCTTCAAACAAGATACCATCATCTACCACTTCTTCAGTGCCCACATAAATACCTGGTGTGAGTTTATAATCTTGTTTTTGTACCTCATCCAGAGTGGCGCTGTAGCAGAAGCCGTCGCTGTTTTGGTATTCTTGTTGATATCCTGAAACAAGTTCAGGATGACAATCCTTATTGTTACGCCAAGCATGGTAGGTATCGGTTACTTTTTGCACATCGGCATCGGTAAAGACCCGCAACTTGCGGCTTTCCATCGTGCCCATTTTGGAGGTATCAATAAACAAGATTTCATGATCCCGTTTGCGGTGGATACCATCTTTACCATCTCTATTCTTACTCAATATAAAAATACAGGCCGGTATACCGGTGGTCAAAAATAATTTGTCAGGTAGGCGTAAAATACAGTCCACCATGTGATGGTTTACCATATGTTGGCGTACGTTTTTTTCGCCTTTGTTATTGGAGGTCATGGCCCCATTGGCCATTACAACTGCGGCTGTTCCTTTA
>DASWKU010000506.1:0-11244 GCA_036396455.1 Flavobacteriaceae bacterium | reverse complement strand
AAACTATTGAAACTCATTTATTACTACTTATAAATGTAATATCCTGATATGAGGAATTTAATGACTTATGTCATGTTTTGTAACACTTGTTACATAAGCCTTCTTAAATAGTTAAAAATTAAAAAAACCGAAGAATTCGTTCGGTTTTTTAAAGCTTAATTGGAATGCTTCAGTCGGGAAGATCTCCTCAAAATCAACTTTTACGCTCTGATTTTAATTCCAATGCTTTTCCTTCTTTTTTAATTTTAAATAAATTGTTAATACTATAGGCGTAATTGGCCCAAACACCAACCAATAAGATAGATAATACAATATACATCCAAATAGGGGCTACTTCTGACCAAAGTTTGTTGGATTCAATTTTTATTTCCTTATTGATGCCCCAATTGACGTTTTTTTTCTGGATCACATTACCAAACTCATCGCTATCCAAAATGGAGGCAATGACAGCAATAGTCCCGTTTTTGTCTCCAGAGATGTTTTCAGGAAATTGAAATTGATACTCACCACTTTCTACAGTACCTTCTTGTATTGGCAAGTCTGAAATGAAACCACCAACGGCAAATGTTATACTTGTATCTTCCAGTGGAATTTTTGCTTTTAAGCTATCAATGGTATAGGCATTTAAAACAACGGTTTTTACGCTATCAATTTCCTCTAAATTTAATTCTAGGAAGACATCCCTAATAGCTAATTCTGCATCTTCATAATCCAAACCATCCGTTCCTTCAAAAACGGCTTTAAAATTGATGTACCCGTCAGCATCGGTTACATAAGTTTGATTTCCAGGCACGGTTAACTTAGCTGCGCCTTCTTCATCGGTTTTTATTGTTCCCAAAAGAAGGTCTTCATCTGCAGTAACATTATAAAAGTTAATGTCAGCATCAAAAACAGGGACCCTATCTTTTCGGTCTTTTTTATTTGTAGCAATAAAACTTACTTCCAGCACACGTGAATTATCGGGTTGTTTGATGGTATTCAAGTTAAAACGGACCTTATAATTTTTTAAATCGTTTTCTTGGGCGAAACTGCCATTATTGGATACGGAGCCTATGGTAAGTGCAATTACTATGTATTGAAATAGTTTGGTTCTCATAATTTTAAATATTTTTATGATGCATCTTGTGTTGTGTTTTGTCCTCTTTCATGATCAATGATATCAGACATTGGAATGATGGGCACTAATCTCATAATTAATATGAAGAACAGGATAAATGCCGCTACTCCGGCAAAACTTAAGGCCCACTCTATCCAAGTAGCTGTATAATGAATGAATTCTGGCCTTGTGTCCTGAATTGGCAAATAAGGTGTTTCCAAGGTTGGGACCACTATCAAATATCGGTTTAGCCATAATCCCAAGACGGCAATTAATGCGGCAAAGGTTATGGATTTGATGGTCCTGATTTTCTTGATCGATAAAATAAACAACGGAACTAGCACCCCAATATAATTGGCAAGAATAAATTGCCAAAAGTAACGACTGAACAGTGTTTTTAACAGGCTGGTGTCGGCCGGTTTATGGCTAAACCATTTGGCAAAATAATCACTAAATGTAAAGTAGCCGAATAATAAGGACAACACCAATAAAACTACCCCGGCCATTATAAAGTGTGACTGAACAATATATTGTTCCAATTTAAAATGTTTTCGAATTAAATACATTGCTATGATGATAACACCCACACCAGAGTATAAGCCAGAGAAAATAAAATCAGGTGCAAAAATGGTGCTGTTCCAACCAGGCTGTAATGTTAAACTAAAAATCCATGCCAGTACGGTATAAGCCACAATGGCCATTGCAATTATCATTTTGGACATAATACTGGTAATTTTATGCAGCCTTTCCCTTTGTGTAGCAGTATCCTTATAATTAATGGCCAAAAACGTGTACAATTTTTTTCGCCAAGCAGGAGACTTTGGATTTGGATGGTCTCTTAAAATGGCAAAGTCGGGAATAAAAGTTAAATATAAGTATATAAAACACCCCACAATATCCGTGATAATGGCAATGATGTCCCAGGTTATTGGGGATTGTATTCTTGGATACATAAATAAATAATGGATCCTATCCAATCTTCCAATACATAACAAGATAAAAATGGGACCAACAATTATTGACAGAACGGTCATGATTTCAACAATTCTTGTGACAGAATTTTTCCAAGGCGTCTTGAAAAAGTGTAACATTCCTGAAATAAAGGCGCCAGAATAGCTTATGCCCACAAAAAATATAAAGTTAATGATATAGACTCCCCAAACCACATTATCTCTCATTCCGGTAACAACATGTCCTTTGGTCAATTGCAAATAAAACGCATATAGACCCATTGCTATGATTGCAATTAATGCTAAAATCCAGACATTTGATAATACACTGGATTTTTCCAACGTTGGCGAAAATTCGTTAACTAATTCTCTTTTTCTACTATTTGTATCCATAATCAAGAGTTATTTTAGGTTAAATTTTGCCTTGTTTTTTTAAACCCTGAACGTAGGGAACATCTTTATAGCGATCAATGATTTCTTCATCCACTTCAAAGGTGCGTTCCAAAGGTGTTTGTCTGTCTACAGCTGGTAAATAATAAACATTTGGTTTTGTGCCTAAATGTTCTAAATGGCGATAACCGCCACGGTTATTGATCAATTCAGAAAAGCTAAGGGTTTCTTCACCGTTAGTGACAATATCTTCATTTTTGTCCCCAAAATAGATGACTCCCATTGGGCAAGCTTGTGCGCAATACGGTAATTTACCCTGTCTCAATAAATCTGGACAAAAATCACATTTCATTACGGTGCCTTCAGATGCAGGAACCTGTGTTTCTGGAGAATAGGGTTGGGACTCATCATCAAATTTATCATTGTGCCCCCAATTGAATATACGTGCAGAATATGGGCAACTTGTAATACAGAATTTGCACCCAATACAACGTTGATTATCAATTAAAACTATGCCATCATCGCGTTTGAATGTGGCACCGGTTGGGCATACGGTTACACAAGGAGGCTCGTCACAATGAAAACAAGGTTTAGGGAACCAATAAGGTGATGCATTTTCATGGTCTTGGATAAGTTGAATTTTCATAAATTCTTGGTGATAATCCAATTGATGTGCTTTTTGGCAGCTTTCAACACATTTCCTTGCGTTTTTGCACTTGGCCAAATCTATGACCATTACAAATTTCCTGTCCGGTATTCCTTTTCTTGATTCGGCAGGAGTTATAAGTGCCTCGGGATATTTATTGATATTCGTGGCATCTACTTCGACCATTTTTCCATCAGACGTCAATACTCTTATTTTCTCACCGGAAGGATTTGCTTTTTCTTCAGGGGCAAAGTTTGATACCAATGACGTACCAGCAATTGCAGTTACACTGGACATTAATCCCAGCTTTAGGAATTTACGCCTGTTTGCACTCCCTTTTTCAGAGTCGTGATTGTTCATAATATAAAAATCTAGGTGTTTGTTTATACTAAAAGACCATTAAAACTAAGGATCAATAAAAGTAGACTGATGCACTGGATTTTACTATGACAAAAGTCATGTAACTTTAATTATTTTATGAAAATTTAAGCATAAAAAAACCGAACGATTTCGTTCGGTTTTTTATTGGTTATGTTATCCTTATTCAGCTAGGGTTCTCATATAATTTACAATGAGCCATCGGTCTTCATCATCAGGCATTTTTTTGGTAAACTCTGGCATATCATCTCTACCAAAGGATGTTTTATAGAATAATGCTCCATCGGTTTGTTTTTGGAATTCTTCAGAAGAAAAATCTCCAAGATCTCCTTTCATTTCTGCGGCTTTTGGACCATCTCCATATCCTTCTTTTCCATGACAAGACTTACAGTGTTTGTCATATAGTGATTTGCCAATGGAAGCATCTTGTTTAGCAGGCACAGGATTCTTCATGTTGACATATTTATCAGGAACTATCCATTTATCTTGCGTTGTACTTGTAAAAGAAAAGAATATAAAAGAAAATATTCCTATGGTTGTAAAAATTTTGATCGTTTTCATGTTATTAATTGTTTAAGATTTTTTTAATTTGACTAAATTTAATATTAAATATATAATTATTCCCCAAATGCCTAAAATCAATAAGTTAGGAAATATAAGCAAAAATAATGGGGTTTTGCTTCTTGGAGACCACATGGTCCTTTCATCAAACGTTGATTCATCAGTTATTGGGATTCCAATAGGTGCGTTAACAAGTGCTTTTACGGTCCCATAGTCATCACTGTCCTTAAGAACGACCTCAAATGTCAAGTTTCCATCCACACCTGGTATCTCATCTTTAATGGGTACAACAATAGTACCATTTTCATCTGTGCTATTGAATTCTGGACCAACGCCTAAAGGCCTAAACAATCGTTGTACCTGTACTTTTAAAATAGCATCACTAACCACACTATCTGTTGATGTTTCTTTAAGTGTTGCCATGATATAATTAATGCTATCCTTTGTGATCAGTTTGGCATCAATATTGGCATCTTTAAAGCTCATACTTTTTGATGCTTTGGAGAAGGCATCGTTCCCATTGAATGAAATTTCTATATTATAAATATTTGTTGAATCTGGCTTAATGACATTTAAATCCTTTAGGGTAAATCTACTTTCACCATTCATATCGGTTTTGGTCTTGCCCAATTCTATCTGTTCATCTCCAATAGTGTTGTAAAGGGTTAAATCTATATTGGACACATTGATGTTTTGGCCATCTACTTTTGCTGTAGCCTTTAGATCAAAATAAATTTCAGAATTTATTATTTTAACATATTCAGCTTTTAATCTAACCTTGTCCTTTTTTGCCTTTTGCGCAAAACTGGAAGCACATAAAAAAACACTTAATACAACCAAAAAAAATGGGTGTGAAATAAACTTATTTTTCATGATTTTGTTTTTTTGTTTGACTCCAATTCTTCTTGTTCATCGGCAGTTCTTTGAATAGGTATGATGGGTAAATATCTAATCAATAGTGTAATAATCAATAAACACATTGCCAATGTGGCAAAGGTAATGATCCACTCGTGAAAACTGGGAAAGTAATGATGCCATGATTCGGGGACACCTTGTATGGGCAAAAATGGGTGCAACAAGGTTGGCGTTACAATCAGGTAACGTTTCCACCAAGAACCCACAACCACCAATAAGCCAATAAGAAATATGGGAAGCGGTTTTCTGCCCTTTTTAAAGAACAATGCAATTATTGGTAGAATTAACCCTCCAATAATAACAAACCAAAATAAAGGCGCATATTCACCCGATACCAACACGTTCATGTGGGTGACTTCTTCTTTTTTTGAGGTAAATTCGGGCACTAAATATTCATTGATATTAAAGTACAGGTAAATTAAACACGCCAATGCCAAAAATTTGCCCAATTTATCAAAATGAAATTCAGTGATGTAGTTTTCCAAATGGTACGCCCTTCTAACAATATAAACTACGGCAACCAATGCCCCTATGCCGGCAACAGTGGCACCTGAAATAAAATAGGCTCCCATATTGGTGCTATCCCAACCCACTCTAAATAATGTTGAAAACAACCAGGCATCAACCGTTTGTAGCATAAAACCAGCCGGAATGATTAAAATCGAAATGAGTTGTATGGAATTAAGATGTATCTTTTTTTGAGCATTGCTTCCTGTCCAATTTAATGACAGTTTTCCATACCATTTGCTGAGTTTTTCGTTTTTGTCTTTAAAATATTTCTTGAGCAATGCAAAATCTGGCAGCAATGGATAGTACAATAACAACAAGCTTATGACCATAAATGTTGGAATTATTATAACATCCCAAATAATTGGCGATTGCATTCTACCATGAACAAATAAATTCATTAACCGATCAGGTCTGCCCATATCGATCATAATGGTAAGTCCGGCCATTATTATGGTTGCAACAGAAATAATTTCAGCAATTCGAACAATAGGGGTTCTCCAAGTATTTTTAGTGAGCCTTAAAACAGCAACTGTAATTGTGCTTACAAAACTGGTTGCTACAAAAAACACAAAGTTTGAGATATAAATGCCCCATAGCGCATAGTCGTTCATGTTGGTCACTATTTGGCCTTTAATGACCTGATCAACGTAGGCAATGATTCCTGCAATGCTTACAATAATTAAAAAGGTAGTCCAGATTACACCTTTTTTTCCAAACTTTTTTGGAGCTAAATCATTGATCAATTTATCAGAAACACCCATAAATTATTTATTTTTTTCTACTGAAATATAATTATTGAATTCACTTAAGCCCTCTTTGAAGTCGACCAATCGATCAACAGGGGGCAGGTAATAAACACTTGGTTTTGTGCCCAAACCTTCCATGAGCCTATAGCCATGTTTGTCTTCCAATAATTTGCTTAATCTAAGTGTTTCTTCGCCATTGGTTACTGTGTCTTCATATTTGTCACCAAAATAAAAAACGCCATTGGGACATGCAGTTACACAGTGGGGCAGTCTGTTTTCTTTTATTTCGTGTGGACAAAAATCACATTTATCTACAGTGCCAATTTTACTTGGCATACCCGTATATTCAATGGAATTATGAGGTTCATGGGCATGGTGCATATTTAACATCACTTCAGCAGTTTCACCATATTCAGGCTCGCTCCAGTTAAATACCCGTGTTGAATATGGACATGCAGCCATACAGAACCGGCATCCTATACAGCGGTCATTATCAATTAAGACCAGGCCATCTCTTCGTTTGAAAGTGGCATCTACAGGGCAAACAGTAACGCAAGCGGGGTGGTCACAATGCATACAGGTTGTCGGCATCCAATACGGAGCGGTATCTTCATCCTCCTGCATTTTATACACTTTAAGCCAAGCGTGTTCGCCAGTAATATAATGATGCTTGTTACAGGCAGATTGGCATTTTAACGCATTTTTGCATTTTGCCAAATCAATGACCATAACAAACTTGCGATTGGGCATGCCTTCTCTAAGACTGTATTTTTCATCCTCTTCCTTATGGTGATGATCTACCTCAATAACTTCTGATGCGTCTACCTCAATAATGGTTCCATCTGTGGTCATTAATTCCATTGTCCCTTCAGAAGAACTTTTGGTTTCCGCATTTAATTTTGAAGCTATTTTTGTTAAACCAATGCTCCCAATGGCTGATGCAAGACCAATTTTTAAGCCCCTGTCAAGAAATTTACGCCTTGAGTTTTTACTATTATTATCTGCCATAATTAAATTGAGTTATTTTGAAATTATAGCTTTTTGCCAAGCCAGTTAAGAAACGTTTTATTTGAAACGTTCTTTTTAACAACCTTTGAATTTTTAATTGTTTTGACCTTTACCTTAACGGTTGTGCCGTCTGGTTTTAACAAGGTCTGATAGTCTTCATCTTCTGGACTTGAAGCTTCCTCAATTACAGTATTGCCAAATCCCAGAAAAGGTAATAGTAGACTTCCTCCAAGGATTGGTAGTATACTTCTCCGTGAAATTTTTCTTTCTTCAATGGATTTTTTTTTCATAACATTAATTTTTTAAGCAATAAAGCAAAATGGTCAATTTTGCTTTACTGCTTTTGTTCCATTTTAATTCAACTAAACTATACTATACTATACTAAAATTAAAAATTATACTTTCTTGTGATGTTGAACCCAATTAAAAGACCTTTATCAAAGAAATCATTTGTGTTCTTCATGTAGTTTTGTTGAGGCAAAATGCCATTAAAGTTAGTTAAAAATATTTGAAAGGCATGACCAGAAGTCGCAAATTCTGCACCTAGGCTAATTCCTGGATTATTATAGCTCAAACCTGTGTCAGGGTCATCATCAAGCTTTGTAATGGGTTGACTATAATCAAATATAATGGACGTTTGAGCACTTATTTTATAGCGTCCACCAAAGGCAATTGAAATTCGATCGTTTTTATAAGAGAAATCCACAGCATTGAAGTGTGATAAACTTGGTGCGATTTGCAATGAAAGTTTTGAGCTAAAACGTTTTGCAATAATGAGTTGATGGAAATAGGAATAGCGATCTTGCCTTGTTATAAATATATCGTCATTGGCATCGCCTGAGCGCCCGTCTATACCTGCGTTTCCATAATAAGTAACACTTACAGGAATACGTCCAGAACGGGTTTGCCTTAATAAAGCTGCTTTTACATTAAAATCACTTATTCTATTTTTTTTGGTGATTCCATAACCAACACTTAGCCAATCTAAAATAGAATAGGACAAAGCGATTCTAATATTTGAATTTGCACCGTATATACCCGCCAAAGAGTTTTCTTCGTCAATTAAACCAAATCGGTGTTGCATCATAACTTCCAATGTGTTTTTGATGAACAATTCATTGGTTTGATTGTCAACAATGCTTGAACTTTCAAAAGCTGGACGTTCTGGTTTATCTACAATTGAATCTTTCGCTTGTTCTTGAGAAAAGCAAATTAAAGGCACAATTAAGAAAGTAAACAGTAATATTTTATAATTTTTCATTTGTAACGTCTTTAAAATTAATTGTTCTCTGCGCCATCATCTATCCACTTTTTAATTAGTGCCAACGACGTGGCATCTACATTTCTATGTCCATCGATTGACAATTTTATGTATAGTCTACTGTTGTTAGGGTCTCCAGCATTTACATAGGTTGGAACCAAGGAATTGAATTCGCTGCCAGGGGTTAAATCTGGATTTTGTCCAGAAGCGAAATGGCATTGAGTGCAATTATAGGTTACAAATATTGGTGTAATGTCATTAGCAAAGGATATAACCTGATCTGGCGGTATTACGACCTCAATCTCTTCGGGAAACTCGTCATAATAACATGAAAACATCAATAAAGGCACACTGCTAACAAGAACTATTCTTAATAGTTTTTTCATTTTATCTTATTTTTTATCAAGGATTAATTTTTAATCCAAATATTTAATTGTCAGATTAACAGTTACGATTTTCAAAAAGAAAACAGAACTGTTTAATTTTGAATCGCTTCAATTGAGTTTTTCAACAATGCTCTAGTATAATTTGGGTTATGGATACCTTTACTATGTTCTTCTTCCAATGTTTTGTAATTCCAAATGGCCTGAGCATCTTTTACAGGAATTACGAGTGGATTTGAGCTGCTTGCATTAGATCCGTTCGCACCTAAAACACTACCTGATTCAGATATGTAACCTTTTGCCACCAATAGATCGTGCAATGTTGTGAAATCAGTACTAAATCCTGTCATTTCATCTGGAATGGATGTCCAACCATCATGACAGGTAATACAAGTGTTTAAAGTAGGCTCCCAAGTATGTGAACCATCGGTGCCATCGGTAGTTTGTCCCATGTGACAGGAGGTACATGATGCACCTGTTTTATGTGCTGCCGTTCCTCTTCCGGGATATCCTGTTGTACCTGCAATGTTGGCGCCCATAATACCTTCCAACATGGTTGATTGTGGACCATGGTGCGGTCCGAAACGATAGCTGGTAATAGTATAATCACCAGTTCCAGCAGGAACAGGATAACTGTTTCTAGGTTGGTGGCAATTGATACAGGTATTACTTCTGCCTAATGGGTCTACACTATTCGCCATATCAAGTTGAACCGCTGGGTCAATAAACAATTGAATGGGATCAATGTTTCGCAATGCGTAATCATTACCATCATTGGCAAAATCAAAGGACCTATGGCCTTCAACTTGATCATGACAACCCGTGCAAGTAATAGCGTTGGACACTGCATAACCATCTGGATCGGCAGACTGATTTCCATTTGAATCTACAAACAAGCCAGACAAATAATCTATGTAACCTTCGTTGTTATGGCATCTTGCACAACTAGCACTGGTGCCTCTTGCCCATGAAGACCCATTGGCATGGCCGGATAATGCATAGGCATCATTAATTGGGTCTCTGTGTGTAGAAGAGTGACAATCTATACAAACTTGGGTGCCAACACCATCGATGCCATCAACACCATCGACGCCGTCAATACCATCAATTCCATCCTGTCCTGGGATGGCGGTATAATCGCTTGTACATTGCATGAATACTAAACCTGATGCAGCAATCAGTAAGTAATTAATAAGCTTAAAATTTTTCATAATATTATATTTAATCATTGGATGTATATTGTTCTATATAAAATATTGGATAAAATTAATTATGACATTAGATTTAAATTATGACAAAAGTCATGTTCGTGTTTTTTATTTTTTTTTGTATTTTATACGGCATATCACTTTTTAACTCAAAAAGTTTATTTCTTGAACAAACAATATTGAATATTTGACATACTTTTGGATGTCGATGAACGTTAGCCTTTTTAACAAAGGTGTTTTGAAGAAAAGGATAATGCTTATTTGGCAAATAAGAAAAAATTAATGATGAAAAAGAGCATAGTATTTTTAAGCCTTTTGCTTATAGGTGTTGTTGGCTGTTCTGACGACATCCAGTTTAATTCACCTGCAGTTCAAGGCTACAAGAATGGGGAAATTTGGAGAGCGACCTATCAAGCGGCCGACATTGATTTTGGGGGATTTGTGATTGAAGGCGGGGTGCTTAATGAAAAGGTCCAACTTATTACAACAAATGATACAAGAGGCACTTTTAATTTAGGGCTCGACAGTGGTAATATTGCTATTTATGTCGATGTGGACGGAACGGTATACTCTACAAAAAATGCACCTGATCCAAGCGTGTCTTTATATCCTCCAGATGGACAGATCATTGTTGAAGATATAGATAATGACGACCCAAAGGGAGTTTATGGCACTTTTTGGTTCAATGCTTATACAGCCGATGGCTTACGGGTCATCAATTTTAACAATGGGGTATTTTACAACGTCCCTCTGGTTGGTGGGCTGGTTCAAATACAATGACAAGAAAAATAAAAAGGAACTTCTACCGTACATATAGAGCCAATCTTTTCTAATTGGCTCTTTTTTGTTTACAATTGTTTATAACTTCAGTTTAAAAAAATGAATATTCTAAGTAATTTTATAGGCTAATAATTTCTCCCCTTAGGGGGGACTAAGAGGGAAATATGTATTTAATTTTTGATACTGAAACCACAGGATTGCCAAAACGTTGGGATGCGCCAATAAGTGATACCGATAATTGGCCACGTTGTGTACAGATCGCTTGGCAATTGCACGATGGTTTGGGAAATTGTATCGAGCATCAGGATTATTTGGTACAACCGGATGGTTTCAATATTCCTTATGATGCGGAAAAAATACATGGGATATCAACCGAATTGGCGCAAGCACAAGGCAAGCCTTTGGTTGAGGT
>DASWKU010000505.1:0-4476 GCA_036396455.1 Flavobacteriaceae bacterium | reverse complement strand
CTTGATATCAATATTTAAAAAATCTTTTGAAAAATGTGAAAGAATAACAAATGAAAGGTGAATTGAACATCCGAAAGGCCAACACAAAACACAATATATCAATCGTTAGAAAAAATTAAAAACTATGGATAAATTTTTATTGGAAGCGATTAAAGAAGCCGAAATTAGCCTTTCAGAAGGTGGTATTCCTATTGGGTCAGTTATTGTTCATGCCGATAAAATTATTGGTCGTGGTCACAATCGTCGTGTTCAAAATGGCAGTGTCATCCTTCATGGGGAAATGGATGCACTGGAAAATGCTGGAAGACAACCAGCTAGTGTCTACAAAAACTGTATATTATATACAACCTTATCACCATGCCCAATGTGCTCAGGTACCATTTTACTATATGGGATCCCTAAAGTTATTATTGGTGAAAATGAGACCTTTTTAGGAGAAGAAAAATTGCTGGACGAAAGAGGCATTGAAGTAGTTGTTGTTAATGATTCCAAATGCAAAAAATTGATGAAATCTTTTATAGAGTCGAACCCCGACTTATGGAATGAGGATATTGGAGTTTAATTTAAAATAAAGAAGTTAAATAGTACTCTGAATATTAATTTAAAATGTACCAATAATGCCTACCGTATTGGCCCCAAGTTGGAGCTGCCAATTCAATTTGTTTTTATGAGAATAGGCAACCTTTTCCTCTTTAAATAAAAATTTATCGACACTATCTACCACGGCAATACTAATAACGGCGCCCAGCGCAACATCGGTAAACCAATGTGCGTCTGCCCAAAGGCGTGAAATGGGCGGGATACTTGCTAATCCGTAAATTCCAGCTTTGACCCAAACACTTTCAAATTGCTTGGCAATAGAATGTGCCATTGAAAAAGTCAAAACAGTATGACCAGATGGAAGTGAATGGTAACCAGCCTCATTGCTAAAAAAATCAAAATCGAATTTGTCAGCTCCATTACTTGGCCTAGCCCTCCCAATTACCGTTTTAGTAACCGACTGGATTAATCCCGATACGGCCGCAGAGGTTATAATTAAAACCGCTGTTTTCCTGATCTTTTCATTATTTGTTAAAAGGCCTACACCATAAATTCCGCCTGAAACGATAAAGAAGTTTTGTGGACTGCCATAGTAAAATCCAAATTCCTTTAAGATATTAGGTGCATTTTTATCTTGCTTTAAGAAAAAGTCCCGGAGTTCATAGTCAAAAACATAAAGTATGGAGGTTCCAGAAACCACACTCCCAAGTGTGATAAAGTCCTTTTTTTTCCATCGCAAAGGCTGGGTCAAACTTTGCTTCGATCCCAACAAAAAATCTTTGGTATCGCCCTTTAAAATTTGCCAGACATTGAGATCTGTATTAGTGGAGTCAGTTTGTGAAACCGCTTCAATGCCGAATACTAAAATAAAAAAGCCAATCCATATTTTAATGGTTTTCAAGTATAGGAACATATTTAATATAGTTGGTTAATTTTTACGACTACCCTATTTGAATTTAAGCTTAAGCCTTTAGTTTTATCATGACAACTAAATTATCGATAAAAAAATACCATGAAAAATTTATTAAAACAAAATTCAATTTAAATTCCCCTTAATGCAAACTATCAGGAGCAGGCGAGCTCGCATGAAACTCGTTGGCAATACGTTGTGTGTACTTATCCAACAATTCCAATACACAATCACTGGAATCTGAAACCACAATGATTCCAATATGCCATTCCTTGTTCATACGCCAAACAATCTCGGGATCATTAAAACTTGAAGTGTCAGGGCGCTCATAACGGCTCAACGACACGACAATTCCTGCATATTTATTTTCAATTTTGGGTAAGATATAGGCTTGCTTTTTTAGGTTGTCAGATTCGATTTTTGCCCATTCGCTCCACAAATTGATGCCCGAAGCAAATTGGACCATTTCGGCTAAATTGGCACCTCCTACCCTAGACGACGTTTCCAAGAAAAAGAGTCCACCATTTGCTTTAGATTGAATAAATTCGGTATGCGATGCCCCAAACTGCATCCCAAAGGCTTTCATCACTTGGGCATTCATTTTGCTCAATTCTTTTTCAACCTTTGTTCCAATCTCACAGGTTGCCGATCTAAAAATGCCGCCACCATGGGCCACTTCAAAAGGTGTATCCAAATATTTGCTCACCCGTGAAAAAACGACTTTCCCTTCCACATTCAAGCCATCCACGTGATACACGTCTCCCGGCGCAAATTTTTCAACCAGATAATTATTGCGTTCATCTCCCAAATCGTTAATAATCTGCCAAAGTTGGTCTTTAGACTGAATTTTTTTTATTCCAGCTGCTGATGCTTCCGACCGTGGCTTCAACAACCAAGGCGGACTTACGTTATCTGCATACCCATTAATTTCACTATCGTGAAACAAAGCCGTAAATTCTGGTACATTGACCCCTTCCCCTTTGGCTTTCATGCGCATGGCCAATTTATCCCTAAAATAGCGTGAGGTGGTTGCCCCCATGCCCGGCATTCTAAAATGCTCACGTAACGCTGCAACGTGTTCCACATCAAAATCATCCAAGGCCACAAAACAATCGAATTTTATATGTCGATACTTATATGCTATTCCTTTAACAATGTCCTTTTCATTCCAGTTTTCAATGTAAAATACATCATCGATTGACTCCCAAGGCCAGTTATCATGCTCCAACTTCTTTTTGGTCAATAAATACACCTTATTCCCTTCAGCTTTGCAACGCTTCAAAAAATCCACACCTTTATAAAAGGTAGAAATACACAGAAAATTAAGCGATGGTCCGGTCATAATATCTTATTTTAAAGAGGCAATATAATTGATAAGCAATTGCACGCCATATCCCGTGGCACTTTTCATTTTGGAATACGATGAATCCCCAAACGACACACCAGCAATATCCAGATGCATCCAACTCTCGTGGGATTCGGTAAAGGCTTCCAAAAACTTGGCCGCCGTAATGGCCCCTGCAATGGGTTTACCACTAAAGTTACGCAAATCTGCAATATCGGAATGTAATTCGGCTTCAAAATCGGCAAATAATGGCAATTGCCAAACACGCTCATTGGTTTCAAAACCAATGGCTGACATCGTTTCTGCCATTTCTGAATTATTGGTAAACATTCCCGCTGCCGAATAGCCCAAGGTTTGCACCACGCTTCCCGTTAAAGTCGCCAAATCAATCAAATGCTCAGGTTGAAATTGTTTGATGATATAGCTCAATCCATCGGCCAAAACCAAGCGTCCTTCGGCATCGGTGTCAATGATTTCAATGGTTTTCCCCGAATACGACGTGATGACATCCCCGGGTCGGTAACTGTTGCTATCCACCGCATTTTCAGCTGAAGCCACTACTCCAACCACATTTACCTTGAGTTTTAATTTGGCCACCAACTCCATGACTCCAAGCACAACGGCAGCACCGCCCATATCGCTTTTCATATAGTGCAAATTGGTAGACGATTTAATGGACAACCCACCGGTATCAAACGTAATTCCCTTGCCTACCAACCCAATATCGATTTTGGTTCCCGGTTTTGCCATATATTCGGAAACGATGACCACAGGCGGGTTGACACTTCCCTGTCCAACTGCCAAGACTGCTCCAAAGCCTTGTTTTTCAAGTTGTGCTTTGTTTAAAACCGTGCATTTATAGTTATTAAGCTTTGAAGAATCTTTGGCCCATTGCCCCAAAAACTCCGGGGTTTTATGATTGGCAGGTGCATCAACCAAAGCTCTAATTCGGTTGACGGTTTCTCCGGTCGCTTTTCCTTCATCAATAGTTTTAGAGATATCATTTGTTGACGCAAAAGTTACCGTTAGCTCCTTTTGTTCATCCAATTTCGATTTAAATTGTCCAAGCTCATAGGTTGCCATTTCCAAGCCTATAACCGCTTTTTTTATATCATTTTCCGAAAGATTTTCAGCATAAATCTGAATGGAATCCTTCCAATATTTTTTTGTATCGAAACATAATTCTCTAAAAGCCTCCCTTATTTTAACGGCATCTTTTTCTTCTCCCAAACCCAAAGCGTAAACCTTATTGCCTTTAGGGCCGTAAAAGCGTTGATACGTTGCATGTTCGCCTTCGAAATCAAGATTATCTATGGAAATGAAGGTTTGCAATTCCTTTAAATCTCCCTTTGGACATGGAACAATTAAATCCTTATCCTTATCTATGTTTTTTATATAATTGTAAGTCATTTTTATGAATTAAAAAAAAGCCATTTAACGGCTTTTGGAAATTCTTCCCGCCAATGCGCTTCGGAATGGTTTCCAAACTCATTCACCGAAAAATGAAAATCGATATTGTAGCCCTTCAATATTTTTTTTCTGATAATCGCCTCAAGTCTCTGGGCATTTGGCAAATGTTCCTTGCTTTCTTGCCTACCCGAATACAGGTAAATTTTAGATTCCCGAAGGGGAACAAACGATTTGGTATGTTTAAAAATCTTTTTTGAAATCCATAAACTGG
>DASWKU010000504.1:0-1576 GCA_036396455.1 Flavobacteriaceae bacterium | reverse complement strand
GCGGTTTGGTTTTTGACCGCATTTCAATGTCATGGAGTTGGTCGGTATTGATAAGCGATATCCAAGGTAATGTTTTGGTGTCTTTGGGTTCAGTTGAACCGCCAAATAATTTTTGTAAAAATCCCATAAAATTATAAACTTAAATTTTCAAATTCCAATGCCGATAATCCACCACCTCCAAACCACAATCTGGAACTTCAACTTCAACTTCGACTTCAACTTCAACTTCGACTTCAGCTTCAACTTCGACTTCAGCTTCAACTTCGACTTCAGCTTCAACTTCGATTTCAACTTCTGGCATCAACTAGTCTCACCTACTTCACACAACTTACAAACTGACTAAAAGTCACGGGATTTGACCACTAAAAAGGACATCTTGTCCTCTGCATGGGCTTGGTAGGATTATTGATTTCACGAGGTAAAACAAAGAAGGAAAATAAATTGAACATAAATTTAAAAAGATACCCGCTGTGGCGGGCAATATTATGAACTTAAATAATTATACCATAAAATCACAGGAAGCCATACAACAGGCGCAGCAGCTTGCCCAAAGCTTCGGTCATCAACAAATAGAAAATGAGCACATTTTTAAAGCCATTTTTGAAGTTGATGAAAACGTATTGCCATTCATTCTCAAAAAATTGAATGTGAATGTTCCTTTATTGCAGCAAACTTTGGACAGGCAACTGGAAAGTTTTGCCAAGGTCGCCGGGGGCAATATCATGTTCTCCCAAGAAGCAGGAAAAAGCCTAAATGAGGCTTCCATTATCGCCAAAAAAATGAAGGACGATTTCGTTTCCATCGAGCATTTGATATTGACCGTGTTTAAATCGAACAGCAAGATTGCACAAATGCTCAAAGATCAAGGGGTCACCGAAAAGGCACTAAGTGCCAGTATTGAAGAGTTACGTAAAGGTGAAAAGGTAACCTCACAAAGTCAGGAAGAAACCTACAATGCCTTAAACAAATATGCCAAGAATTTAAACCAACTGGCAAAGGATGGAAAACTGGATCCCGTCATTGGTCGTGATGAGGAAATACGACGCATCCTTCAGATTTTATCAAGGCGAACCAAAAACAATCCGATTTTGGTCGGAGAACCTGGAACCGGTAAAACAGCCATTGCCGAAGGCTTGGCACACCGTATTGTTGACGGGGATATCCCGGAGAACTTAAAGGATAAACAAATTTTTGCCTTGGATATGGGAGCACTTATCGCTGGTGCAAAATACAAAGGCGAATTTGAAGAGCGTCTAAAAGCGGTCATCAAGGAAGTGACCACCAGCGAGGGCGATATCGTTTTGTTCATTGATGAAATCCACACGCTTGTTGGTGCTGGTGGTGGACAAGGTGCCATGGATGCCGCAAACATCCTAAAACCAGCATTGGCCAGAGGTGAATTACGTGCCATTGGAGCTACGACTCTTGACGAATATCAAAAGTATTTTGAAAAGGACAAAGCCTTGGAAAGACGGTTCCAAAAAGTGATGGTTGATGAACCCGATACCGAAAGTGCCGTTTCCATTCTTCGAGGTATCAAGGAAAAATATGAGACCCATCATAAAGTCCGAATTAA
>DASWKU010000503.1:0-1849 GCA_036396455.1 Flavobacteriaceae bacterium | reverse complement strand
TCCTGCGATAATTGAGCCTACAAGTAACAGCATTGATGTTTGGAGAACCGCCAATCCAATACCAACTCCAAGGAGTGTAATCCCGCCTATGCCCCGAGTACTTTTATCCCGTTCAAACTTTGACATTATACATGTTTTTACAACCATAAAGGTACAGTAGTGATACATTTAATAACATGACATTTGTCAGGCTATGTATCAACATCCAAAATAGGATTGAGCCGCATGTTTTGAGGTTTTAAAGGAATCCACAGATCTACTCTTTGGGCTCGGGTAATGGCGTGATCATAATATGTGCCCTATGGGTTCCCGTATCCATGATCCAAGGATGGTCTGGCCCATTGGGGACTTCTGGTAATCCTGTTGATTCCGAAGTGGCATAAGGCAAATACACGACATATCGATATTGTGCGCCTTCCACTTTGGAGGTTTCTGGGTCGTATTGCGATTTTGGTCCATAGTACACATTTAAGGTCGATCCTGGCATGATTACAAGTTTACCCGATTTCACTTCTGCCTCCCGTATATCAAAGATTTCTTTTTCGGTCTTCCCTTCGGTTCTCAATGCTCTTCCCCTTGCCATAAAAGGTTCAAGGCTTTTGTGATAACAGGCCGCACTAAAGCCATCCCGTTTTGGGTCATCTGCCAAACAAATAAATTCATTGTCTCCTTCCTTGAGTGTCACAAATTCACCGGCCATATTATACCCAATGACCTTGCATCCCGATCGACTTTCTGCTGGGGCCGCCATTAATGCCGTGGCAATCAATGCCGTATCGGAATCAATGGGCTTTAATGGTTTAGTGACTGCATTGGATGTACTATCCACTGCCGTCTCATTTTTAGAGGATTCCTGGATTGTGTTTTTTGTTTTGTCTGCTGAATTACAGGACACCAAAAGTCCCGTAAAAACAAATGTTGCGAGGAGATGTTTCATATTTATATTGTGGTTTGGTAATGACACATTATGGCTTTGTATAAGATTGGTTGTGTGGTTTTGCATCTAATTTAGCAAATAAAACCTGAATGGAAAATCCCAGGGCCCCAACACTTCAGGATTCATAGGTAGGTGCCAACCAATCATTATGGGCATATAAAGAACATTATGAATAAAAACAAGCGCAACGTATCATGTTATTTTATGTCACGCCCTGAAACGTGGCTATAGGTCAATCCCGAAGCTTCGGGAGATTTAACGCTGAGGAAATTAGCCGTTTGACTGTTGGCAGACAGGGTAGTTTGGTTTCTAATCAGCTTAAAAAAGACTTGGTTTTTAACGAAGTTCTTCGCTGTAGTCCGTTATTTCTTCCATTTTATTTTAACCGCAGACAATTTATCAAGTTCCAACCGTTTGTCTGAAAGTTGTTTAAATCCATTCCTTAAATAAAAGGAAAGAGGGGATTTGTAAAATTCTCCATTCAGTTTTTTATCATTGCCATGGTCTATTACCCAACCATTCAATTCCGATTCTTTTTCTTTGGCAAGGTTTAATAGTTTGGTTCCAAATCCTTGTCCTTGGATTTTTGAGTGTAATAGTATTACAAACCACCTTTCCTCTTCGCGAAGAAAGTCAACATACCAGCCTTGAATGTTTTTATTTTCATTAAACATCAAGATATGGGATTGGTCGGTTAAGTTTTTCAAATAATTCTCAAAATCCGGTAAAGTCTTATAATTCAGATTTTCGGGATATTCACTGTTCCAAAGCTCCAGAATTTCTGTTTTCCAAGTTTTTGATAGTTCCTTTGTCTTTAAAAATTCCACTTCGGTTTGATTGGTTTGATTGGCTACGTTTTTGGCTATGGTTTGCTGCGTTGGTTAAGCACTAAATTTAGTAAATACAAACCGA
>DASWKU010000502.1:0-2712 GCA_036396455.1 Flavobacteriaceae bacterium | reverse complement strand
CTTCCACCAGAGCCAAGAATTAAAATCGTCATTTGTTTTTACTTTGCCCAAAAATAAAACTAATGCCACGAATACACGAATATTTTTTATTTACTTTACATCAATTATGCTTTTGAGTTTGAAATTATTTGACCTTTCATTACAATTAAATGGCTTTCCCATTAGGAAAGCAAAACGGGTTTTGAGGCAAATACAGGAACAAGGCGAAACCGATTTTAAAAACTATGTCAATAAAGCAAAACAAGATATTGTTGCTTATCATTTAGAGCATAATCCATACTATAAATCATTGGTTAAAACTATAAATCCCTTGGACTGGAATTCTGTGCCGGTAATGACCAAACGTGATTTACAACAGCCTTTGGTCGAGAGACTCTCAAGCGGTTTTACCCTAAAAAATATCTATGTCAATAAAACCTCGGGGTCTTCCGGTGACCCCTTTATTTTTGCCAAAGATAGGTTTTGCCACGCGATGACTTGGGCCATTATTGAAAATCGGTTTGGTTGGTACGGCTTGGATTTTAACAAGTCTAGACAAGCGCGGTTTTATGGTATCCCTCTCGATAAAAAAGGGTATTACAAAGAACGCTTTAAGGATGTGTTAAGTAGGCGCACACGGTTTTCGGTATTTGATTTGACTGATTTGGCTTTTGAAAAACACCTTAAAAAATTGCAATCCATAAAGTTTGACTACATCAATGGTTACACCAGTGCCATTGTGCAGTTTGCCAAATTTTTGAAACGTAAGCATCTCCATTTAACAACCATCTGCCCAACATTAAAGGCCTGTGTGGTAACTTCGGAAATGCTTTTTGAAAATGATAAAAAACTTATGGAAACCCAATTTGGCGTTCCAGTAATCAATGAATATGGGGCTTCGGAATTGGATTTGATTGCTTTTCAAAATCCAATGGGGGAGTGGCAAATCAATAGCGAAACTTTGTTTGTGGAAATTTTGGACGAACAGAATAAAACACTCCCTTTTGGAGATGAAGGTCGGATAGTAATTACATCGCTTTACAACAAAGCCCATCCTTTTATTCGTTATGATATTGGTGATGTTGGGGCACTTTCGAAACAAAGCACCTTTAAAAAACCAATACTTCAAAAACTACTTGGAAGAACCAATGATATTGCCATTTTACCAAGTGGTAAAAAAGCGGCTGGATTAACCTTCTATTATATTACAAAGAGTATCATTGAAGACGATGGCAACGTTAAAGAGTTTGTTATCGAACAATTAAAATTGGATACCTTTAAAATTCTTTATGTAAGTGTGGAGCAACTTTCCGAACCTAAAATAGACCGAATAAAAGCTGAAATGGAAACCTATCTGGAAAAAGGGTTGCGCATTCTTTTTGAAAGGCAAGGCCACATACAACGCTCAAAAAGTGGTAAATTGAAGCAGTTTTCGTCATTAATCCAAAATAACCAATGAACCTTACCATTGTTGCAGGGGCACGACCAAATTTTATTAAAATTGCTCCAATTATTGAAGCCATACAACTAAAACAAGCTGAAGGTCATGCCATCACTTTTAGATTGGTCCATACCGGACAACATTATGACAAAAATTTAAGTGATACTTTTTTTGAAGAATTGAACATCCCCTTTCCCGATTGTAATCTGAATGTGAAAAGTGGCTCACAGGCGGAACAAACCGCGGCCATCATGATAGGTTTTGAAAAAGAATTGCAACAAAATCCCTGTGATTTGGTCATGGTTGTTGGTGATGTCACCTCAACTATGGCCTGTGCCATTGTGGCCAAAAAAGCAAACATAAAGGTTGCCCATGTTGAAGCAGGAATTCGTTCTGGTGATATGCGGATGCCCGAAGAAATCAACCGCATTGTAACCGATAGTTTAACTGATTATTTTTTCACTACTTCAAAATATGCCAACAATAAGCTTGTTAAGCTTGGTGTTCCAAAACATCAGATTTTCTTTGTGGGAAATGTCATGATTGACACATTAACCAAAAATGAAAAACGGTTCAAAAGGCCTCAACTGTGGAATCATTTAAATTTAAAGGAGAAAAATTATTTTGTCATAACACTTCACCGGCCTAGTAATGTGGATGAGGAATATCTTTTAAAAAGGTTAATAACTCAAATTGCAACATTGGGCAAAGATTATCCAATCCTATTTCCTGTACATCCCAGGACAAAAAAGATTTTGGAGGATTTAAATTTGAATTTTGATAATCTTCATTACATAAGTCCATTGGGGTATTTGGAGTTTAATTATTTGGTGAAATATGCTTTTGCGGTTTTTACGGATTCCGGTGGGATTACAGAGGAAACCACGGTCATGAATGTGCCCTGTATCACCTTACGTGAAAATACCGAGCGTCCCGAAACCTGTGAAATTGGGACCAATATTTTAGTGGGAAATAATCCCACAAAAATAGCCGAAGCTTTTCAGGTGCTATTATCCGGAAATTGGAAACAAGGGCAAATTCCAGAACTTTGGGATGGAGAAGCTGCCAAACGCATTGTTAATCATTTAATTGAAATTTATCAATTATAGTGAAAGATATCCTGATCATAACCAGTTATTTTCCTCCAGAAATAGGGGCCGCATCGCATAGGATTTTTCAATTGGCTGAAGGTTTGCAAAAACATGATTTTAAAGTGGAAATCATTACTCCTTTACCCAATTACCCAACTGGTAAAGTGTTTGAAGGCTATAAAGGCAAATTCAAACAGACTT